>CBDUJZ010000022.1:0-49771 GCA_965367675.1 uncultured Myxococcales bacterium
AAACACGTAATCCAACACGTCGTAGCTCCCGAACGGGAACGCCCGCCCGACGCGCATCGCCACCGTCGGGTCGTCCAACTGGCGCTCGAGCTCGTTCCAGAGTGACGCCATGCGATCACGCCGAATGCGACTGTCTGGGTTCCGGAATGCATCCGAACTCAGGCCGACTGCTTCCAACAGCGCCGGTTCATCCAGGCCACGGGAAACCCCGTACGCAAGGATGACTCGAACGCTGCGAGTGTTCACAGTCGCTACAGTAGACGTTGCGTGCTCGAACACGTCCGACATGTGCGGGAAACGACTCACGGGAGTCGCCTTGATTAGAGTGATGGAATGCTAGCAGCGTATCACACCCGGATTCGGGGATGAAAGACTCATCCTACGATTTCCGCACTGCGATGCCCGTACGCCTTGCCGCGCGCGCCTCGGGCACCTATCCCGCCCGGCATGAACTCCAGTCGCATCCAACGGCTCTGGCCGTACCTCGTCCGATATAAGTGGCCTTTCCTGGTCGGCAGCGCCCTGCTGGTCGCCACAAATGTGTTCGCGCTCCGCATCCCTCGGCAGATCGGCGGCGCCGTGCAGCTGTTGCAGGACGCTCGCAACGCCGGGGTCGCCGCGGACCTCGACCAGATCGCGGCGTTCGCGACCGCCATCGCCCTGCTCGCGCTCGGCGCCGGCCTCACGCGCGTCCTCAGCCGTGTGGCCATCTTCAACGCCGCGCGCTTGGTCGAGTACGACATCCGCAACGAGGTCTTCGAGCACCTGACGCGCCTCGACGCGGCCACGTTCGCCGAGTCATCGACGGGCGACCTCGCGAGCCGCTGCATCAATGACGTGACGCAGATTCGGCTGCTGTTCGGCGTCGGCGTGCTGAACGTGGTCAACACGGCGATCGCCTACTCGGTCGTGCTCACGCTCATGTTCAGCCTCAGCCCGCGGTTGGCCCTGCTCAGCCTGGTGCCCTACCCGTTCATTCTGCTGGTGATGCGCTACATCACCCGCGCGCTGTACACCACCTCGCGCGACGCGCAGGAGCAGCTCAGCACGCTCACCACCACGGCGCAGGAGACGCTCTCGGGCATCGCCGTCGTCAAAGCGTTCGCCATCGAACAGCGCATGGCCGACACCTTCCGACGCGACGCGGACGTCTACGTGCAGCGCAACCTCAAGGTCGCGATCGCGCGCGGCGGGCTCATCCCGTTCATGCGCGTGGCGGCCGGTGTCGGCACCATCATCGTGCTGTGGTTCGGCGGTAAACAGGTCATCAGCGGTCAGCTTCAGCTCGGGCAGTTCATCGAATTCTCGAGTTATGTCGCCCAATTGGCGTGGCCCACGCTGGCGCTCGGCTGGGTGCTCTCGGTGTGGAACCGCGGCACCGCCTCGTTCGATCGCACCTGCCAGATTCTCGACACCAACCCCGGCGTCGACCCGCGGGTCGCCGGACGCGTGGTCCCCGAGTGGAGCCAAACCACGCCGCCCACCGTGCCGGACATCACGTTCCACAACGTGGGCCTGACGTACCCCGACGGCAGCGTCGCGCTTCACGACGTGAACCTTGAGATCAAGGCCGGCACGACGGTCGCCATCGTCGGCCGGACCGGCGGCGGCAAGTCGTCGCTGGTTCAGCTGGTGCCGCGGCTGCGCGATCCAAGCGCCGGGCGCATCACATTTGGCGGAGTACCCCTGCCCGAGCTGGACGTCAGCGTGCTGCGCGACGCGATCGGGTACGTGCCGCAGGACGCGTTCCTGTTCTCCAAGCCGCTGCGCGACAACCTGCTGCTCGGCGCAGGCCCCGACGCCGACCTCGACCGCGCGCTGGAGCTCGCCGCGCTCGACGCCGACCTCGCGGCGCTGCCGGACGGACTCGATACGTTGGTCGGCGAACGCGGCGTCACGCTCTCGGGCGGTCAACGCCAGCGGGCCACGCTCGCCCGCGCCATCGCACGAGACCCGCGCGTGCTCATCCTCGACGACGCCCTCTCGGCGGTCGACACCGCCACCGAGCGGCGCATCCTCGACGGACTGCGGACCGTGATCGGCGGCCGCACGACCGTATTGGTCACCCACCGTTATAACGCGCTCGATTTGGTCGACGAGGTCGTGGTGCTCGAAGACGGCACCATCACCGAGCGCGGCCACCACCGCGCGCTCATCGCCCAAGGCGGCCGATACGCGGAGATGGTCCGCAAGCAGCAGCTCGAAGAGCAGGCCGCCCAGTTCGGCGGCGAGCACGCAGACGCGCCGCACGACAGCCCCGGCGACGCGTCCAACCACAGTAGCGACAACGACGGAGGTGCAGCATGAGCGGCGAAATGAAGCTCGCGGGCACCAAAGACCGCGTCCTGGCAAAGCGCCTGTGGAACACGCTGCGGCCCTACTGGCGCTACCTCGCCGCCGCCGTGCTCATGCTGCCGCTGGCCTCTGCGCTCACGCTGCTGCAGCCCCACCTGATCCAGGTGGCCATCGACCACCACCTCACGCCCCGCCAGCCCGACGGGCTTGGGCTGATCGTGATCGCGTTCGTGGTGTGCCTGATCGGCGAGTACATCCTCATGTTCGGGCAGTTCTACCTGACCCAACTGGCCGGCCAGAACGCGCTACGCGACCTGCGCTGCCGCGTGTTTGAACACATCGAGTCGCTGTCGGTGAGCTACTTCCACCGCACACCGGTGGGCAGGCTCATGGCGCGCCTCACGACCGACATCGACTCGCTCGACGAGGCGCTCGGCAGTGGCGTGGTGTCGATCATCGGCGACATCGTCACGCTCGTCGCGATCGTGGTCATTCTGTTCATGAAGAGCGCCCCGCTGGCCGGTGCGACGCTCGCCGTGGTGCCGCTGCTCGTCGCCCTCACCTTCCTCTTCCGCTACCTGATGCGGCAGGCCTACCGGACGCTCCGCGTGCAGATCGCGGCGCTGAACTCGTACCTCAACGAGGCGGTCACCGGCATGTCCGTGCTCCAGCTGTTCCAGCAAGAGCGCCCAGCGCTGCGCGAGTACGACGCCATCAACAAGAAGCACCGCGACGCCGCGTTCTCGGCCATCCAGTGGGACGCCGCGCTGTTCGCGCTCGTCGAGACGCTGGGCAACGTCACCGTGGCCTCCATCATCTGGTTCGGCGCCGGCCAGCACGCCCGCGACGCGGTCACGCTCGGCGTGCTCATCGCGTTCGTCGAGTACGTGCAAAAGTTCTTCGTCCCCATCCGCGAGCTCTCGCAAAAGTGGTCGGTCATTCAGTCCGCAATGGCCAGCAGCGAGCGCCTGTTCGAGATTCTCGACAACACGAGCGTCATCGCCACCCCGGCCGCCCCCAAGCCGATCACTACGGTCAAAGAGAGCATCCGATTCGAGAACGTGTCGTTTTCGTACGACGGCACCACCCCGATCCTTCGCGACGTCTCGTTCGAAATCCGGGTCGGTGAGCGGGTCGCATTCGTCGGTCACACGGGCGCCGGAAAGAGCACGATCATCAACCTGCTCACGCGTCTATACGACGTGGATGAGGGCCGCATTCTGGTGGACGGCGTCGACATTCGGGAGTTCGACCCACAAGCGCTGCGCCGCCGATTCGCGGTCGTGTTGCAGGACGGCTTCCTGTTCAGCGGCACGCTTCGGAACAATATCGTGCTGCGCGACGACGTTGGAGACGAGGCCCTGCAATCGTCGATCGACATGGTGGGGCTCAACAAACTGGTGGCGCAGCGCCCCGACGGTTTGGACACCAACGTGGAAGAACGCGGCGGCAACTTGAGCGCCGGCGAACGGCAGTTGGTGTGCTTCGCGCGCGCCCTGGCTCAAGCGCCGGACGTGTTGATCCTGGACGAGGCGACGGCCAACGTGGACACCGAAACCGAGGCGCTGGTGCAGGCGGCGGTGGAGCGACTGCTCGAGCAACAGACCAGCGTCGTCATCGCGCACCGGCTGTCGACCATTCAGCGCTGCGACCGCATCATCGTGCTGCACCGCGGCGAGGTCGCCGAGAGCGGGACCCACGAATCCCTGATCGCACACGATGGGCTCTACGCTACGCTGGTGCGACTGCAGCACGCAGAGATGCGCGAGTAGCAGGGCGATGCGTCGGCGGGCGGAGCCCCGTCTCAGGTGGGGGTTTTCGACGCGTACGTTCGGCGCGACCAGCCGGTCGTTGGCGGCGCGAATCCGGTAGGTCTGGCATCCCGAGCCGAGCGGGTTTAGACTGCTGCCACGACACCCAACTAGGAGACGCACCGTGACCATGAAGACTCGCCGCTTGGCCCCCTTTTTCCTGCTCTCGTTGCCTCTCCTCGCTGCCGGCTGTGCCGAAACCGCTGAGCCGTTGCCGACAGAGACGTCGACCATCAGCGAGACGTTGTATGTGAACGCGGAGGGCGAGGTCGTTTCAGACGCTGCCGTAACGCTGTCCACCGCGGCGCTGCCGACCGACGCGATCACGCTCGGCGCTGTGCCCACCGAGCACCTGCTCTCCGTGGCGGATTCGCGCCCGGTGATGGTGGAATCGGATACCGTCGCGCCGCCACTCGTTGAGGTCGCCCGCCTACCGCGCGACGTCGAGTTTGGCGCCGTCGGCATGATGGTCGTGCAGCGCGACGGCCAGATCGTGGTCGACCGCGTGATGCCGGGCATGCCTGCGGAAGCGGCCGGCATGACGGACGGCACCCGCGTGCTCGAAGTCGACGGCATGGCCACCGAGGACATGAGCCTGCAGCAGTTTGTGGCGCTCGTCCGAGGCGAAGAAGGATCCGAGGTCACGTTGACCGTCGAGACCGCCAACGGCACGGTTGAGCACGCGCTTGTCCGCGAGACGCTCGCCACCACCGAGACCCGCTGCGACCGCGTCCGACAGGTCCGAAACGAGACCGAGTTCGGCGGCGTCGGCATCCAGATGGGCGCCGTGGAGACCGGGATGCGCGTCAACGGCGTCATCGACGGCATGCCCGCCACAGAGGCCGGCGTGCTGGAAGGCGATGTCATCGTCGCCGTCGACGGAATGGCCCTCGCGGGCGCCCCGATGGTCGACGTTGTCGCGGCGATTCGCGGCGAAGTCGGTGTACCCGTCGCGCTCGACCTGCTCGGCGCCGACGGCGCGCAGCGGACTGTGACCCTCTCGCGCTCGCTCATGGTGCTGCCCGAGGGCGGGATGTGCGCCGGGCGCTAAGCCCCGCCGCGCCCGCCCGCGCCCACCGTTGTGCAGAGTGAGTGCAACTCTGACGGCGACGCGGTATTGATGTCTTCTCGTTAAATCCTTTTTCGCCCAGCCAGATGGCAATCCTCATCGTAGAAGATGAACCCCAGCTCGCCGAGCTCGTGTCGATTCACGTCGAATCACGCGGGCACGCGACGCATGTCGTCCATACGGGCGAAGATGCGATCCGCGCGCTGGAGTCGAACTCGTTCGAACTCGTGCTTCTCGACCTGGTTCTGCCGGGCGTACAGGGACGCGAAATACTCGATCATGTTCGAGCCAACTTCACGCGGACGCAGCTGCCCGTCATCGTCGTTTCGGGGCTCGACTCCAGCAACACGATCACCGGTGCGCTGCGTGCAGGGGCGAACGACTACGTCACCAAACCGCTAAACATCGACCTGCTGCTCGCGCGCGTCGAGTCCGTGCTCGGGTCGACCAGCGGCAACGAGACCGCGGACCGGCGCGCCCTCACCGCCCTGCGCGGAGCCGGCGCCAAGCACCCCGAACCCATCGGGCACTGCGCCGCCTGCGAGACCAGCATCCTCCGGGACACCGCGTTCTGCCCCAACTGCGGCGTCGCGCGACCCGAGCCCGGCTGGCCCAGCCTCGAAGACGCAAAGTCCTCGTATCTGGGACGCACCATCGACGACCGCTACTTCGTCGAACGTGTCATCGCACGCGGCGGACAAGGCGAAGTCTACAAGGTCCTGCACACCGACTTGGAGCGCTACTTCGCTGCCAAGTTCGTGAACATCCAACGCGATAAACCCGAACGCACCGCCGCCGTGCGCGAGCGTATCCTCGGCGAAATCCGCGCCCTCGCGAGCATTCAAAGCCCCCACGTGGTGCGCATCCACGACGTCATCCAGATCGCGGACACCATCTTCGCGCTCGTGATGGACTTTGTGAACGGACGCTCCGTCGAGAGCGAGCTCAACACCCGGCGACGACTGCCCCTCAAAGAGGCGATCGACGTGGCCCGGCAAACCGCTCAAGGTCTCGTGGAAGCCCACCAAATGGGCTTCGTGCACCGCGACATCAAGCCGAACAACATCATGATGGAGGACCTCCCCGGTGGTGGCCGCTTCATCAAGATCCTCGACTTCGGGTTCGTGCACACGCTCGGACGGCGCCGCGATCCCAACCGATTCGAAGGCACCGTCGGCTACTCCGCCCCGGAGCAGCTCACCGCCGCCGCCATCGACCACCGCGCCGACATCTACGCGCTCGGAATCACCCTGTTCGACATGGTGACCGGAACACCGCCATACACCGGCAAGCCCGACGAAGTTGTCGACGGACACGTGTACGGCGAGATCCCGCGCATCACCGACAAGCTCGGCAAAACCGCCGCCGTTGTGGCGCTTGAGCAGGTTATCCGACGCATGCTCGCGAAGAAGCCGGAGGACCGCTACCAGGACCTCTTCGAGCTCATCCGCGCCCTCGACGACGTGGTCGAGCGACACGGAATGCGCTCCTAGAGAGCCGTCCGCCTACACGAACGAAGAACGCGCATCCAGCTCAACCGGATGCGCGTTTCTCGTTGTGGTGGCCCCCTCTCGGAGGCCCAACGCCGTGCGGCTATTCCGCCGGGGACGGTTCGAACGCGATGTGCGTCGCCGCCTCGCTCTCCGCCGCGCCGATGTCGAACTGGAGCACGCTCGGCACGTTGGCGAGCCAGAGCTGGAGCAGGTCGTCATAGTTCGGCGAGTCGCGGAAGTGACGGTTGCCGCCGGGCAGCTGCACCGTGCACGCGACGTCTTCACCGGGCGCCGCTTCGCAGACGAACCGCGTCGAGGCGCCGGACGTGTGCGTGAAGTTCTTATCGCCCATCGAGCGCGGCGAGGCGACGTCCACGGTTCCGTAGCCGCCGTCGTTGGCGAACGGGCCGTGGTTGTAGTTCTCCACGCGAAAGGCGTCGAACAGGTCAGCGCGCAGGGTCACGGTGTGCTCGCGGCCCCAACGCCAGTCGTCCTGGCTGTCGAACTCGTCGTTGAGCCAGGCGGCGGTCGCCGCGACGGAGTTGGCCATGATGTCGAGCGAGGTCTCGGTCTCGTTGGTCGAGACGTCGTCCCACCACGCGGCACCGATCTGCATCGACTCCGGCGAGAGCAACAGCCGGGTGAACGCGCCTACGCCACCGCCACGCGTGGCGTTCGCCTCCTCACGCTCGTCGTTGAACGTCTGCATGATGAGTTCACCGAGCAGCACGTGGAACGCCAAGCAGCCGGCGGACGAAGCCGAGATGGCGGCGTCGGGGTCGTTCTGCGCGTCTTCGCCGGCTCCCAGGAGTCCGGTCGGACACTCGAAGTCCCAGTCGTCGAGCACCTGGACGACCTCGGCGCTCGCGGCATCGAGCTCGCGCACGGACAGCGCGCCGACCACGACGGGCGCGATGAGGCTACCGGCGTGGGAGTAGATGTCGCCGACCGTGTCGAGCATGGTCTGCGGCGTGTGTTGGTCGGTGGCCTCGAGCAGGTCCACGATCCGCGTGTGGCGGAACCCGTCGGCCGAGTAGACTTGCAGCGGCGAGGTGCCATCGTTGAAGGGGTCGCCGTCGGACAGCGCGCCGTTCATGTCGTTGTTCGCGGTGGCGATGTAGCCGGCCTCGGGGTTGTACAGCTGCGGCAGCGCGTCGTACGCAAAGGGCTCGCCCCACTCGGCGGAACCATCGCCCGGCAGCGGGAGGAAGGACGGCAGGTCCATGCTCGCCCACGGGCGTGTCGGCACGGCGTTGTACGGGAACCACCCGATGCTTCCGGAGTTGTCGATGACGACCCAGTTCTGGCCGATCGTGGTCACGCTGCGCAGAGCGTCGCGCGCCTCCTCCACGTTGGTGGCGACCATCAGGTCGGTGAGCATGTTGCCGTCGGTCGTGGCCGTGTTGCCGGTCCAGCGCAGCGAGATGGCGGTGCCGGACTCTTCGTCCACCGAGAGCACCGGGCCGTGGTGCGGCACGAACAGGAGTTCGACCGTGCTCGGCTCGGCGTCGTGCGGTCGGACTTCGTAGTCCACGACCGTGAACGGCACCTCGCCGCCGTCGAACATGACGCCGGTTCCGTCAGCGTTGAGCGTCTCCACGTACACATCGGACATGTCGAAGTACGTGTTGGTGGCGCCCCACGCGATGTCCGCGTTCTGGCCGATGACCACCCACGGCAAGCCGGCGAAGCTCTGTCCGGCGCTACGGATGGTGCCCGAGCCGTTGGTGACGGCGTCCATGTGGGCGTAGTACCAAATGGCGGGGTTGCTGAGCCCGAGGTGCGGGTCGTTGGACAGCAGGGTGGAGCCGTTCGCGGTCATGTCCGGGCCGAGGACCCAGTTGTTGGAGCCGCGATCGGGCACCTCTTCGTACTCACGCAACACGTTGGACGCCTGCACGCGCTCGCGGGCGGCGCGCAGCGCGGGGAGCGCGGTGCGAAGCTGGGCGATGCGCTCCGGCGACACCATGCGCTCGGGCGCGCGGTTGAGCTTCGGGAACTCGAAGTCGGACTGGATGACCGACACCAGCGCGGGCGTGGGCCCGTACAGGTCGGCGGCGAAGTCCGCAGGAACGGCGGCGTAGGCTTCTCCGAGCGCGAGCTCGCGGTCGCTGTCGTTGGTGAGCGAGTTAATGAGCGCGAGGACCGCGGCGAGCGAGTCGGTCGGCTCCCACGGCGGAAGCACATCGAGGTTCACCAGCGGGAACGAGTACTCGTCGGGCAGCACGGCGCCGTTCCGGCCGAGTCGCACGTCGGCGAGGAAGGCGTTCACGCCGTCGGCGTAGGCCTCAAGCCACTTCAGGGTGGTCTCCGACGCGTTGCGCAGCATGACCTCTTCGGCCGGCTCACCGGTGGGTGAGGAGTACAGCGCTCGGTTGCCGGTGTCGGTACCGATCGCGAGCTCGCCCACGAGCTGGTGCAGACGCCCCGTGGTCACGCGACGACGGATGTCCATCTGGGCGAAGCGATCGCGGGCGTGGAGGTACCCGAGCGTGGCGATGCAGTCCTCATCGGTTTGGCAGTCGATGTGCGGGATGCCCAGGTCATCGATCCACACGTCGACCGGCGCCGTGAGGGTGTCGATGAACCAGCCGTCCGGAAGCACGGCGACATCGGTCTCGGCGTCCTGACCGACCTCGGCCTCGACATCGAAACCACCGTCGACATCGGCGCAGGAGTCGTTGCAAACGTCGGCCGGTCCCACATCTTCGGTGGAGGGCTCGTCGTCCGAGCAGCCGGTGACCAACAAACAGCACGCCGCCAGCGTACCGGTCAGCGCTTTGCTGCCGAGGCGGGTCGTGCCTGCGCGGCGCCCGGCGCCCGAACGCCACGCGAGTGAGATGAGTTTACGATCGGCCATGGAGTCTCCTTGAAAGAACAGGAATGACAAGCCGTCCCCCGGCAAACGACAAGCGTTCGGTGGGGCGGCAGATGAAAGGACGCGATGTTTGTATTGTAGGCATTCGCGGTGCGCGGGTCGAATCCCGCGAACGCCACCGCGACGCTCCCCATATCGGTACCACTGGTGGGTGCCGTGTCAAAGCGATAGGTAGGCGATATGCCCCGTCTCGCCCCCCGAATTTGGTGCCTGTCGCTCGCGCTCGTCGCCTGTGTCTCCAGCTGTACGCCCGGCGACGGCGAGCCCGAAGTGTTGCGCGTGGAGACCGCGTTCACGCTCGAGGCGCCGGAGGTGTACGGCTCCGTCCCGTGGCGCTGCGCGGTGGCGCTTGAGACGGGGACGCGAAGCTCGCCGGCGCTGTTCGAGGTGTTCAACCCAGACGCCGCCGAGAACGTGCTTGAGGCGCCCGTCTCCCGCAACGCGCTCACCGCCGTGATGGACGCGCTGCAGGCGCTCGGCACCGACTCCGTGCTCGGCGTGGGCGGCGTGGACGGCGCCCGCTCAGCCATCGACGCCGGCCTGACGGCCATCGTGCCGTTCAGCATCCCCGGCGGCGCCCGCTGCGTGCTCGTCAGCGGCTATCGAACGGTCGAAGCGGAAGACGGCAGCTGCACCCCAGAACTTCAAGACATCCTGGTTGTCGACACCGTCGAAGTCATGGCATACGGAATGCCTGTGGCGGACTACCGCGCGCGGCTCGCCGGGCCCGGCGTGGTGGCCGTGACAGTATCCCCCGACGACGCCGACAGGCTCGACCCCGAGCGCTTCCGACGCTCCGAACCAACGCCGCCCTGACGACGTTCGCGACCCAACGAAATACGTGGCCGAGATGAAACGCAATTTCCTGACTGACATCATCGATGCCGACCTCGAAGCGGGCCGGCACACGCAAGTTGTCACCCGCTTTCCTCCTGAGCCGAACGGCTACCTCCACATCGGCCACGCCAAGTCGATCTGGCTGAACTACGGGCTGTCGCAGCAGTACGGCGGCAACTTCAACCTGCGGTTCGACGATACGAACCCCACCGCAGAAGACGAAGAGTTCGTTCAGGGAATCCTCCGCGACGTGCGCTGGCTGCTCGGCCTCGAGTCCATCGAGCGCGTGTTCTGGGCCTCCGACTACTTCGATTGGCTGTACGAGCGCGCCCAAGAGCTGGTCCAAAAGGGCCTCGCCTACGTGGACAGCCAAACGCTGGAGCAGGTCCGCGAGAACCGAGGCGACTTCACCACGCCCGGCGTCGCCAGCCCCGACCGCGACCGCTCGACCGAGGAGAACCTCGACCTGCTGGAGCGCATGCGAACCGGCGAGTTCGCCGACGGCACGCTCACGCTGCGCGCCAAAATCGACATGGCGCACCCCAACATGGTCATGCGCGACCCGCTGCTCTACCGCATCAAGCACGCGCACCATCACAACACCGGCGACAAGTGGTGCATCTACCCGATGTACGACTTCGCGCACTGCCTCGAAGACGCCTACGAGGGCATCTCGCACTCGATCTGCACGCTTGAGTTCGAGAACAACCGCGACGTGTACGACTGGCTGCTCGAGAACGTGACGTGGAACCGGTTCGGCGACAAGCGTGAGCGCCCGCGCCAGTACGAGTTCGCGCGACTGAGCCTCGACTACACGCTGACCTCCAAGCGCAAGCTCCGGCAGCTGGTCGAAGACCGCCACGTGGACGGCTGGAACGACCCGCGCATGCCCACGCTCGTCGGCTTGCGACGCGCCGGCGTCCGCGCCCAAGCGCTGCGCGACTTCGCCGACCTGATCGGCGTCGCCAAGACGAACAGCCTCGTCGACATCGGCAAGTTTGAGTACGCGATCCGCAACGATCTCAACGCCATCTGCCCGCGTGTCCTCGCCGTGCTCGACCCCGTCCGGGTCACGCTCACCAACGTCGACGACGACTTCGAACAGGCCATCGACGCGCCGCTGTGGCCCAACCAGGAGCGCGCCGAGTCGCGCACGCTGCACCTGCGCAAGCACATCCTGATCGACCGCACGGACTTCGAAGCCGACCCGATCCCAGGGTACAAGCGCCTGTCCCCGGGCGCGACGGTACGCCTCCGGTACGCCGGCGCCATCCGCTGCGACGAGGTCGTCCGCGACGCCGACGGCAGCATCACCGAGCTCCGCTGTACGCTGCTCGAAGGCGAGCCCGAAGACGTCGGCGGCATCCTGCACTGGCTGTCCGAGAAGGACGCCGTCGCCGCAGAGGTCCGCGTCTACGACCGCCTGTTCTCCGACCCCGCCCCCGGCGGCGACCCGAACACGCCGTTCGTGGAGCAGCTCAACCCCGCCTCGCTGGTCGTGCATGCCGGCGCGCGCGTCGAGCCATGGCTCGCCGAAGCCGCCCGCAGCCCCGACGCGATCGCCGACGACGAGCCCGCCCTCCGCGTTCAGTTCGAGCGCATCGGCTACTTCTGCCCGGACACGCAGGCGCCCGGCTCCCTCGTGTTCAACCGCATCGTCGGCCTCAAGGACTCCTGGGCACGACAGCACTCCGACGACGACGTCGACCTCGACGCGCTGCGCGCCGAAAAGGAGCGCGAGAAGGCCGAACAGACCGCCCGCTCCACCGCTTCGCGCCGCTCCGCCGCCGAGCTCGCCGCCGAACGAGGACCCGAGGTCGCCGCTCGCTTCCAAGCCCTCGTCGCGCTCGGCACGCCCGAAGGCCCGGCGCTCACCGTCGCGTCCGCTTCCGAGCAAGCCGCGGCCTACCTGCAGGGCACCGACGCGTTCGGCAGCCACCCAGCCGAGACCGCGAAGTACTTCGTCAACTACACCCTCCCCGCTTGGGACGACGCCGCGCCCTACCCCGCCGACGCCTTCTCGGCGTTCGCCCTGGACCTCGCGACCGGCGTGATTCACGGGGGTGCAGCCAAGACGCTACATGCTACACTGCTGAAGACCGGCGCGTACGACCCCAGCTCGCTGGAGCAAGTCGACGACTCCGCGCTCGCCAAGGCCATCGACGCCGTACTCGCCAAAGAGTCGGACGCCGTCGAGCGTTACAAAGGCGGTAAGGTGCAGCTGCTCGGCTTCTTCGTCGGCAAGGTCATGGCTGCAACGCGCGGCTCCGCCGACGCCAACGAAGTCCGCACCGAACTCCTCGCGCGACTGAACGCATAGCCGACCGCTCCCATCCGCAATCTCCACCATCGAGGCACCCATGTCCAAACTGACCTTGGCCCAACAGCTAGCGCTCGCCGAAGACCTCGACCGTCATATCTCACGTGTCCCCCCCAACGTGCTCGCGATCCTCAAGCAGAAGCTGCGAGGGCTCGGAGACAACATGGAGGACGAGGTGGAGCAGTTCCGGGTGCTACACATCGTGGCCCGCGAGTTCCCGTCGGTGAACCGCGCGGTCATCAACGCCGGCCTCGGCGACGTGTCGCTCATGGACCCCACGCACATCACGCCAGAGGCGGGCGAGCTCGTGCAGGTGTTCAACACGCTGATTGAGAAGTTCTGGCACGACTTCAACACAGCCACCTTCAGAAAGGTCGTGTACACCCGCGACGATCTCAAACCCGTCTGACGGTGCTGCCGGTGCAAGCGAATCGAGGGCACGTGTTCGTGTCCCGCGGCGACCTCACCCGCGTGTGGTGCGACGCGTGGCTCATGCCCTCCGACGCCACGTTCAGCCCACGGGAACACTGGTACTTGGCCATCACCGGTAACGCCGATCGGCCTCCGGAATCGCACGCCGACCCCGCCTTTGACCGCGTGCGGCGCATCACCGACTGGCCCACCGCCACGCCCGCGCCCTGGCTCGTCGACGTCGGCGGTGGACGCAACGCGCCGGCCGCCTGGTTCGTCGCCGGCGTGACGCAATGGCTCGAGGCCTGCGCCCGCGACATCGCCGAGCGCCGCGTCACCGACCGTGCCCGCCCGCTGCTCGCGCTACCGCTCGTCGGCACTGGGCTCGGCGGCGCAGCCGGGCGCAGCGGTGACGTCGTCCGGGCGCTCCTGCCCGTGCTCTACGAGGGCGCGGAGCGGCACGGCGTGGACATCGCGCTGATCACCCACGAGGGGCCGGCGCACGCGGCAGCGCTAGAGTCGCGGCGCAAGCTGCAGGATCCCCGAACCTGGCCGGAAGCGCTCACGCCGGAGCTCCGCCAGCGCGCCCGCCGACTGGCCGAACATGGTCGACGCGGCAACCTGGTGCTCTTCCTCGGCGCCGGCGTCTCGATGGGCGCTGGGGTGCCCAGCTGGAACGACCTGCTCGCGCAGCTGGCCGAAGAGGTGGGCATCGGAAGCGGAAGCGAAGGGTCGGAGGCCGCGAACTGGGAAGCGTTCGGCCGCCTGTCTCCTCCCGACCGCGCGCGGCTCATCTCTCGGCGACTGCCGGACGGCGGCCGCACGATCGGCGCGCTGGCCGCCGACTTCGTAGGCCGCTTCCAACACTACTCCATCAGCCACCTGCTGCTCGCCGGGCTGCCCGTCCGCGGCGCTGTCACCACGAACTACGATCAGCTGTACGAACGTGCCTCGGCGGACGTCGGGGACCCGGTCTCGATTCTGCCGTACGAGCCCTCCGCCGCGATGCGGTCGTGGTTGCTCAAGCTGCACGGATGCGTGACCCGCCCAGACGACATCGTGCTCACGCGCGCGGACTTCCTACGCTACGACCAGCGGCGGGCTGCACTCCGCGGCGTCGTGCAGGCCATGTTGCTCACGCGGCACATGTTGTTCGTCGGCTTCTCGATGAATGACGACAACTTCCAGCGAGTGGTGGACGACGTGCGTCAAGCGGTGCGCGGGGACACGGCGCCGCTCCCGAGCGAGGTGCAGGACGAGCTTCTGGCGACCACTCTCTCGATCGAGAGCGACCCCTACTTTGACGCCCTGTGGTCCGACGAGATTTTTCGCGTCAGCCTTCACGTGGGCGGCGCGGCCGAATCGGCGCGGTTGCTGGAGATCTTCTTGGACTATGTGGGGGCAGAGTCCCTCACGATTACGGGGCACTTGATGGACGAGCGCTGGGCGGCGCTGCTGGACCCGGCGGAGCAAGAGGTCCGTGTGGCGCTGGAGGCGTTGATCGACACGCTCTCACCGGACGCCAAACGCACCGAAGCTTGGAAGTTTATCGAAATGTGGTTGCAACGTCTCGGCAGGAACGCCGCGGACGATCCGGCGTCACCGTCGTAAGCGACGGGAGCCGTCAGGATCAGGGTCGGAACGAGGCTTGGGGTGTGTTGTGAATAATGACCAGCGAGTCACTTAACAGAACGACCTTCTCAAAATCTTATGAATGTTTCCGCGACCACGAAAGCCCGGTCCGTCGGCTTGAAATCTAACGCAGCGCGTCGTTGAACCGCGGTGTTCTGAACGTAAATGCGCAGATGCATTCACGGCTAGACATCCGCCCGGCCGTTCGATACGTTCAGCTCAGAAACCTGGGCAGCTATCGCGCAAGTATCTGTTTTCGTTAGAGAATTCAGGACTTGCGCCCCGGAGTCCGCGGGCTTGCCGCGAAAGAGACTCCGCCGAACTGCCCGTACGAACCCGTGTGCACATGGCCGACACCTCCGCTACGCAATCGAAGAAGAGCACCGCAAGCAAACGAGCGCCTCGCGCGAGTTTGGGGGGGCTGTCCAAGAAGGCGCTGACCGAAATCTATCGTACGGTCTATCTGTCGCGTCGCCTGGACGACCGCGAGATCAACCTGCGAAAGAAGAACAAGCTTTTCTTCCAGATATCGGGTGCTGGCCATGAGCTTCCGCTGGTCTGCGCGGGACGCCTGCTGGACGGAAAGAAGGACTGGTTCTTCACGTACTACCGGGACCGCGCGCTCGCTCTCAGCGTGGGCATTACCCCCACCGAGATTCTGCTGCAGGGCGTCGGAGCGGAGTCCGACCCGTCGAGCGCAGGGCGCCAAATGCCGTGTCACTTTGGCCACTCCGAGCTCAACATGCCGACGGTCTCCTCGTGCACAGGAACGCAGTTCCTGCACGCCGCTGGAGCCGCCCAAGCACGCCAGATTGCCGAGGCCGTTGAAGGCCTCCAAGACGGCACCATCCATTACGAGAACGACGAGATCGTGATGGTCACGTCCGGTGACGGTACCACCTCGCAGGGCGAGTTCTGGGAGTCCCTCAACACGACTTGCAACCTCAAGCTCCCCGTCCTCTACCTGATCGAGGACAACGGCTACGCGATCAGCGTCCCCGTCGAAGTGCAGACCGCGGGCGGCAGCATCTCCAAGCTCGTCGCCGGCTTCCCGAACCTCAAGATCTTCGAGTTCGACGGCTGCGACGTGGTCGCCACGCACACCGCGATGAAAGCCGCGATCAAGCACGTGCGCTCCGGCCGTGGCCCCGCCTTCTGCCACGCGCACGTGGTGCGGCCCTACTCGCACTCGCTGTCCGACGCCGAGGCGATGTACCGTCCCGAGAAAGAACGTGATGCCGACGCGCGGCGAGACCCCATCAACTCGCTCCCCGCGTTCCTGCTCGCCAACAAGGTGCTCACCCAGGCGCAACTCGACACGCTACACGCCGATGTCGACGCCGAAGTCGCCGCGGCGACCGAGGTCGCGCTTCAAGCCGAGCAGCCCAAGGCCGAGGACGTGCTCGCGCACATCTACTCGCCAGACGTGGACCCGACCAGCGACGACTTCAGCACCGAGGCGCAGCCGTCCGGCAACCCCGGCACCATGGTCGACCTCCTGAACGCCTGCCTCAAAAGCGAGCTCGCGCGCGACCCGCGCATGCTCGTGTTCGGCGAGGACGTCGCGGACGCGTCGCGCGAAGAGAACCTGCCCGACGTCAAAGGCAAAGGCGGCGTCTTCAAGGTCACGCATGGCCTGCAACGCGAATTCGGCAGCAGCCGCGTGTTCAACACCCCGCTCGCCGAGGCCAACATCGTCGGACGCGCGATCGGCCTGGCGCTGCGCGGCTTCCGCCCCGTCGTCGAGATTCAGTTCTTCGACTACATCTGGCCCGCGTACATGCAGATTCGGAACGAGCTCGCGAACTACCGCTGGCGAACCGGCGGCGTGCGGTCCGTCCCCGTGGTCATCCGCACGCCGATCGGCGGCTACCTGACCGGCGGCGCGCCGTACCACTCGCAGTCCGGCGAGAACCTCTTCGCCCACATCCCCGGCCTGCGCGTCGTCATGCCGAGCACCGCCGAGGATGCCAACGGCCTGCTACGAACCGCCATCCGATGCGACGACCCCGTGTTGTTCTTGGAGCCGAAGCACCTGTACCGCCAACAGTACAACAAGGGCGTGAATCCCGGCGACGACTTCATGATCCCGTTCGGAAAGGCCAAGGTCGTACAAGAGGGCACCGACGTCACGATCATCACGTACGGCTGCACCGTACAACGCGCCGTCAAAGCCGCGCGGGAAGCGGAGAAGCAAGGCATCAGCACCGAGATCATCGACCTGCGCTCGCTGCAACCTTACGACTTCGAAGCCATCGCGGAGTCGGTCAAAAAGACAAACAAGGCGATCGTAATTCACGAGGACCACTTGTCGTTTGGTTACGCTGGCGAGATCTGCGCGCGCATCGCTGACGAGCTCTTCGAATGGCTCGACGGCCCGGTGCGACGGGTGTGCGGCAAGGACAGCTTCGTGGGCTACGCCCCCACGCTCGAGAACGCCAACCTGCCGCAAGTCGAAGACATGCTGGCCGCCATCGTCGACCTGGCGGCATACTAGCCCCGTCGCCTCCCCTGCGCCGCCGCCCTCCCCCGGCCGGCGGCGCTCGTACGCACTCCCACTCCAGCGCGCCCCGACTATGTCAACGACCCACTTCAAAGCCGTCATTCTCGCAGCGGGCCTCGGAACGCGTATGAAGTCCAAGCTGCCCAAGGTGATGCACCAGGTGCTCGGGTGGCCCATGGTCGCGTTCCCCGTCGAGCGCGCGCTAGAGGCCGGCGCTGAGCAGGTCGCTGTCGTCGTCGGCTATGGAAAGGAGCAGGTCGAAGCCGCCCTCCAGGCCCGCTACGCCGACCTGCCCGCCAACAAGGTTTGCACGCACGAGCAAACACAAATGCTCGGCACCGCCGACGCCGTGAAGGCCGCGTGGCCCGCGTACGAGACCTACGACGGCGCCGTCATGATCCTGTCCGGCGACGTGCCAAACTTGCCCACCGAGGTGGTCGCCGAGCTCGCGCGTGTACACGCGGAAGGACTGTCGCCCGTATCCATGGTGACCGCCCACGACACCACGCCGAACCAGTACGGACGAATCGTGCGCGATGGCGACGGCGCTGTAACCGAGATCGTCGAATTCAAGGATGGCACCGACGCCCAGCGCGCCATCACCGAGGTGAACATCGGCACCTACTTGGTCGACGCGCCCTTCCTCCGCGATGCGCTCACCCGCATCGACAGCAATAACGCAGCCGGCGAGTTCTACCTGACCGCCCTCGTCGAGATGGCCGCGCAAGCCGGAAAGCCCGCCCAGACCGTCGTGGCCGACGAGCTCGAAGCGCTCCACGGCGTGAACGACCGCGTCCAACTCTCGCGCGCCACCGCGTACGCGCGGCAGAAGCGGAACGAGGCCATCATGCGCACCGGCGTCACCATGGTCGACGCCCGCTCGACCACCATCGACATGGACGTCACGCTCGGCACCGACGTAGTGCTGGAGTCCGGTGTCACGCTCGTGGGCCGCACGCAGATCGGCGACAACGTGGTCGTGGAGTCCGGCGTACGGCTCGCTGACGCGAACATCGCCGCGGGAACCCGCGTGTCGCGCTAGCGGTGGAAGTGCAGAGCGAGACGACCGCGACGGTCATCGGCGGTAAGTTCCTGGAGCTCACCAACCTCGATGACTTCCTGTCGCACGGTAAGCGTATCGAAAACGCGGCTGTGGTCGGCGTGGACTTCCGTGAAGCGACGATCGACTGGAAGGAGTACGCCTTTCGACACGTTGTGTTCCTGGGCTGCGACTTTCAGTCGTCCGCCGACGTTGGCGACGCCGTCGTGCGCGGCGGATTGGTGTTCCCGGAGTTCCCCGACGTGCCGTACGACGCGTACCGGCAGTCACTCTACACGTGGCAAGAGCTCGCCGAGGGGCGACAAGTTCCGGGGCAGAAGAGCATCGACCTGCGCATCTACGAGCATTTTCTGGGCGCTGGGCGTGATAAGCCCGCCATCGTGGAAGCGCTCGCGCAGCGCGTCCATGACCACGCCATCGACACCGCGCTTCGGCGAACCATCGCGGGGCTCCGGACGGTGGGCATCATGGGGGGGCACACCACGGCGCGCACCGACCCCATGTATGCGGAGGTCGCGCAGCTGGCGCGCGGGCTCACGCGTGCGGGCTATCACGTCGCTTCGGGCGGCGGACCAGGCATCATGGAGGCCGCGAACCTGGGCGCATGGATGGCCACGTTCGACGACGCGGCGCTAGATACGGCGCTACACATCCTGGCGCCGAGCCCCACGTACCACGACGTCGGGTACTTTGAGCGCGCCGCACAAGTGCTGGAGCAGTTTCCAGGGGGGTCCGATTCGCTCGCGATCCCGACATGGTTCTACGGGCACGAGCCCTCGAACTTGTTCGGCACGCACATCGCCAAGTACTTCTCCAACAGCATCCGCGAAGACACGCTGCTGGCCATCTGCCTGCACGGAATCGTGTTTGCGCCGGGCAGCGCGGGCACCACGCAGGAGATCTTCCAGGACGCCGCGCAGAACCACTACGCCGTATACGGCGAAGTGAGCCCCATGGTCTTCCTGGGCACCAAGCGGTACGCCGAAGACACGCACCTGTTCAAGACGCTCCAGCAGCTCGCGCAGGGGCAGGCGTACGCGGAGCTGCTGTACCTGACCGACAGCGCAGACGACGCGGTGTCTTGGATTCAGGCGCACCCGCCGGCCGGCTCGTCCGAGGCGTAACGCCCGGCTGTCCGCGCGCCTAGAGCGAAATCCCGGCAAAGCGCAGGACCCGCAACATCACAAAGTATGCGATGACCGTCGCGCCGCTCGAAGCAAACATTGCCGGCCAGAACGACAAGTCGCGACGCAGTAGAATCGGGAACAAAACGAAGAACACCAACGACGGCAACACGAGCCAGAAGATCGCGCTCGTCAGCGACGCCACTTGCTCCACATCGCCGGTATCGACGTGCAGCCACACGATGGCGAGCAACGACGTCAGCGGCAGCGAAGCGAGCAGTCCGCCCACCAGCGTGCTCCGGCGCGACACCTCTGAAATGGACACGATGAGCGCCACCGTGATGGCGGTCTTGATCAGCAGCTGTGCGCCCACGATAACTCCGGTCGGCAGAAGGCCATCGGGGTTTCGCAAGTCCGCACTCGGGGTGCAAGTTCCGCCCGCGCTTTCGGCGCGGCAGTGCGCGCGGACGTTTCGACCAGCGTGGTTGAATAAGCGGCGGCGACGTGTCGTCATGATTAGGTAACCCACAACGCTAGGCCCGCCGAATGTCCCACTCAGCAACACGCCCCTCCCTGCTCGAACCGCTGACCGCGCTGCGGGTGATGCTGCTCGGCTTCGCCGTCGCGACCCTGGCCAGCATGGCGTTCGCCGCGCCAGCGTGGGCTGGCTGCTACTCCGACAGCGAGTGCGGCGGTGGGGTGTGTCGCTCCGGCGAATGCACCACCGCCGGCGGCCGGTGTTACTCCGACAGCGAGTGCCCAGGCGGGGTGTGTCGCTCCAGCCAATGCACCACCGCGGGCGGCCAGTGCTACTCCGACAGCGAGTGCGGCGGCGGCGTGTGCCGCTCCGGTCAGTGCACCACCGGCGGCGGGCAGTGCTACTCCGACAGCGAGTGCGCCGGCGGCGTCTGTCGCTCCGGTCAGTGCACCACCGCGGGTGGGACCTGCTACTCCGACAGCGAGTGCGGCGGTGGCGTGTGCCGCTCAAGCCGATGCACCACCGCCGGAGGAACGTGCTACTCCGACAGCGAGTGTCCCGGCGGCGTGTGCCGCTCCGGCAGCTGCACACAGTAACGTGCCGTTCGATGCGCTCCGCCGCGGCGCCGTATCCAAGCAAAGCCTCAGCCATGATTGAAGAAGGCGTCACCCGATTCTCGGCGGACCACGCACAAGCCCCGCTCCCGGACGTTCGCAACGTTTGGCGTGCGCTGAACGCGTGGCGCGATGTGCTGCGCATGCTCGGGCTCATCGGTGCGGACCCCGAACGATACGGCGGCATTGGCTTTGGGAACTTGAGCGCGCGGGCCGAGCTGGACGGACCGGCGTTCATTATCACCGGCACGCAGACGGGTGCGCGCGTTGAATGCACGGAGAACGACTACTGCCGCGTAGAACAAGCGTGGACGCTTGAGAACCGTGTGCGCAGCGTCGGTCCCACGCGGCCGTCGTCCGAGTCGATGACCCACGCCGCGGTCTACGCCGCGAACGCCCAAGTGCACGCGGTCTTCCACACGCACGCGCCTGAGATCTGGGCCGCCGCGCAAGCGCTCGGGCTCGCCACGACCACGCCCGACGTGGACTACGGAACCCCGGAGATGGCGCGGCAGGTCGAGGCCCATGTGGCGACGTCCCGCGTCGGCGCGCTCGCGATGCTCGGGCACGAGGACGGCGTCGTCGTTTGGGCGCCGACGGCCGATGAAGCAGGCGCGCTGACCGTCACGTTGGCTGCCCGCGCCCGCGCGCTATAGCGCGACGGAGCCCATCAAAACGAGACACGCCGCGGCCAAAGACCGCGGCGTTCTCCGTTCGGGCCGCCCGAGGCGCCCGACGCTGACTACTGCGCGGGCGCAGTGTTGATGTTCAGCTTGAGCACGACCTCGTCGCGGATGAGGTCGTCCGGCATGCCGGCGTACACGATGCCCCACTGCTGACGGATGATGGAGAACTCAGCGTTCGCCGTCACGTTGCCGTCCGCGACCGTGATGGTGGCCGGGAACGTGACCGACTGCGTCACGCCGTGCATGTCGAGGTCGCCCGTCATGGTGAACATGTTCTCACCCTCGGCGGCTACGATCGACGTGGAGTTGAACTTGGCCTCCGGGAACTCGGCAACGTTGAAGAAGTCGTCCGACTGCAGGTGGCCCGTAAGACGGTCCGAGTCGGTGTAGATCGAGGTCGTGTCGATGAGCACGGACACGGCGGCTTGCGTCAGGTCGTCGCCGTTGAGCGTGACCTCGCCGGACACCGTGCGGAAACCGCCGGGGTGGTTCGCCGTGACCTTCGAGCCGATGAACTCGACCGTCGTGTTCTCCGAGTTCAGCGTGATGGTGGTCGCGGCAGGCACCTCTGCGACCTCTTCCTCGGCAGGCTGCGAGGTCGGCTCGGCGGAGCCCTCCTCGGTCGCGGCCTCAACCGCGGTGTTCACCGAAGCGGCCGGCACATCGTCGGCGGGGTTCTTACAGCCAGCGAGGGCGAGCGTAGCGGCAACGAAAAGGACAAGGCGAAGATTCATGTTGTTCTCTAAGAACGGGGAATGGAGCGAACTAGATTCACACCTTTAGTTCAGATTCGGCAACCTTCAAGCCTTGTGCCGTTTCCTGATCGAGAACAAACTGTGCACGGGACGTGGTACGAGCGCTCCAATGCCGCGCGTTCTCCGCGCGCGCTGTGCACCGGAGCCCCCTGCGGCCTGCTCCGCTCTCCGCCCCTCACCACACCGGGTAACCTCTTGAACTCACGCCACTTTCCCGATGCGTAGAATCCAGTCGCGCGACGTCCGCGACCTGTGGCAAGCGCTGTCCGAAGAGTACGGAACCAAGGTGATTCCCAAGGAGCGCTCGCCGCTGATGCGCGCCGCTGGCTCCGGCCTCGCCTTGTTGCGAATCCAAACAAAGGCCGAGTTCATGGCCCACTACACCACGGTCATCCATCGGCGAATCTACGTTCCGTATGTGCCAGGCGACGCCAAGAGTGAGGCGAAGCTGTGGTACCAAGCATCGACGGGCGTGCACGAGCACCAGCATGTTGTACAAGCCAATCGAGACGGCTTCGCGCGGTTCGGCGCGCGCTACCTCGCGTCCCCCAAATGGCGCGCCTTCTACGAGGCCGAGGCGTACGGCGGCGACATCGAGTTCCTGCGCTGGGCAGGACAATCGCCGCGCGGCGCCCGGGCGATTGCGAACGCGCTCAAGCACTACGGCATCTCCGGAGCGCCGATGGATGCCGCATTCGAGACGCTCCGCACGTACGAAGCGGGTGCCAAGCGCGGCGAGCTGCAGAACGTGTGCACGCGGTGGGCGCAGGTTTGGATGAAGGCCCGACTCAACACGCCTGCGCTAGCCGATGACGTGACCGCGGAGAGCGCGCCGTAACACGCGCCTGCGACTCAAGCGCGTGCTACGCGGGACTACAGCGAGAGGTGCGCGCCGTTTTCCTTTGCCTTCACGAGGGCCTCGTCGAGAATCGCCTGGTGCTGCGACGGGTCCGCCCAGCGCGCCTTGCCGCTCTCGGGCAGCGTGTGGATGGGGTCGAAGTAGTAGAAGTACTGGTCCTTCTTGACGGAAGGCGCGGTGTACACGGAGACGCCCGTTTCCCGGTCGTAGTGCTCGTAGGAGTGCAGCGCGCGCTTTCCGCCGCCGCCGGGCGCATCACAGACGAACGTCGGGGTGTTGAATCCGGCCGTGACGCCGCGCACGTGCTTCTCGAGCTGGATGCCGGTCGCGAGCGACGTGCGGAGGTCTTCCACCTTGGGCACCAAGTCGTGCATGTACACGTAGTACGGGTGGATATTGATGTGTCCGAGGCCCTTCACGAGCGAGATCATCTTCTCGTTGGTGTCGTTGACGCCGGCTTGCAGCACGGTCTGGTTTCGGGTCACGATGCCGCGCTCCATCAGGCGGTCACCGGCGAGCTTGGAGTGCTCGGTGATCTCGTTCACCGTGTTGAAGTGCGTGTGAATGGCGACCTCACGGTGGGTGGCGCGACCGCGCTCTACGATCTCGGTGATCGCGTCGAGCCAGACGTCATCGGTGAGCACCTTCTGCGGCATGATCGCCGGCCCCTTGGTCGCGAAGCGGAAGCGCCGCACATGCGGGATATCGAGCAGCGTGTGCCCGATCTGCAGGATCCACTCGGGCCGCAGGTTGTACGCGTCGCCGCCCGAGATGACGATGTCCTCCAGCTCCGGGCGCGAGGCGATATAAGCGAACGCGGCCTTCCAGCGGTCCTTGTTCGGACGCAGCGCCACCTTCTCAACCTCGTCGGTGTTGAGCCCGATCGCGTACGAGCGCGTGCAGAATCGGCAGTACACCGGGCACGTGTCGAGCGGCAGGAACAGCGCCTTGTCGATGTAGCGGTGGGTGAGGCCGGAGGTCGGCGCGTCGGCCTGCTCGCCCAGCGAGTCCAGCCCGAGCTTCGGGTGGTCCGGGAGCAGCGCCGAGCCCACGGGGATGAACTGCCGACGCAGCGGGTCGTCGTACGGGTTGTCCCAGTCGATGAGCGACAGCATGTACGGCGAAACGCGGACGCTCATCGGCGCCTTGTGGAGCCCAGCGTCGACATCCGCGTAGAACGCCTCGGAGGCCTTGTCGCCCACGATCGCGCGCAGGCGCTTCATGCTGGTCGCCGAGTTCTTCGACTGCCACTTGTGGTCGAGGAACGTGGCCTCGTCGACGTCGAAGAAGCCCGGGAGCTCCCGCCACCAGTCGCCGCCCTTCAGGTTCGTATGCACCAGCGACAGCGGGTCGACCGCCGGCTTCTTGGCACCCGGAATCGGGGTGTCCGAGTAGTCGACACGTTCGCGGTGATCGTAGTTGGCGGCGGCGGGCTTGGCGGGGGTCTCAGTCATCGTTTTCCTCGAAGGCGGGGATAAACGGGTTAGTGCAGCGCGCGCCGACTTCCAAGCGGAGATTCGACCTTGGCGGCGCGAAACCGGCCCGTCATCCTCCTGGCGGTCGACACCCCACACGGCCGCGCACCCCACGGCGAGCGCGGCCTTCACGCAACTCGGCTAGCCCTTCCCGGCGGCCTTGTTGAGCACCTCGGCCACACCGCGCGCCTCGATCATGTTGTCCTCGATCGAGCAGTAGGTCCAACCGCCGTAGCGACCGATCGTGTACACGCCGCGGGCGGCGAGCACCTTACGCATTTCGTCCACCAACGCCGTCGACTCCTTGGTGATGTGCACGTACGCGGGGTCGAGCGTGATCGTGTGCTCGGCCACCACGTTGTGCCCCTGGCTGATGCCGGCCTCCTCGAGGTCCGCCAGCACTTGCGCGCGCGCCGCTTCGACGTCCAACTCGGCGTCGGCCTTGGCGCCCACCTCGACGTACATACTCATGCGATCGCCGCCGAAGATGTTGTCGTACAGGCCCACGCGGTAGAACGAGTACTTCTTCTCCGGGAAGTAGATCCAGTGCGGTCCGACGGGCCCCTTCCGGTCAAACCCGAAGTTGAAAATCAGCACCTTGTTCCAGCTGAGCGTGCCCTCTGGGATGTCGAGCCCGCACATGCCCATGAGGGTCGGGAACGGGGTCGACGAGACGAGGTACTCAAACGAAATCTTCCGTTTGTTTGTTGTCGCGACTTTCGTTTGCAGGTCGATCGAAACCAAGCGTTCTTCAAACGCAATGTTTGCGTCCGGGACGTCCGCTTTGAGCGCGTTCACATACTGAATCGCGCCGCCGCGCGGGTACGTAAACGTGGCGTTGTACGAGTTATTGTCCGCTTCCTTCATGTTTCGGATGATGTCCTCAAGGTCCGCGTACGGGAAGAACCGGCCCATCGCGTCGACGTCTAACTCCGCGAGATCACAGGCATACAGCTTCTCGTTGTACGGAATCAGGAACCGCTCGGCGATGCCCTGACCGAACTTGGCGTACAGCATCTCCTTGAAGTTCTCCGGCGCACCGTCCCCCGCCGCTTCGTCCTTGAAGTACAGGTGGTACAAACAGTCGATGAAGTCTTCCTGCGGCAACTGGTGGATGTTCTTCTGGAACGGAAAGTCGACCATACGATCGCCAAACACAATCCGGCTGTCCTTGTTTACAACCTTCACTTCGTCGGCCGGCATGCGGTCCAACAAGTAGCGCTCCAACTCCTTGTGTTTGAAGTGGAAGAAGTGCCCCGAGTAGTCCCATACGAAACCGTCCTTCTTCACGGTCTTGCAGTAACCACCAATCTCCGTGTCCGCCTCGAGGATGAGGTAGTCGTCGGAGTCGATGAAGTTGGCGAAGGCGAGACCGGAAACACCTGCGCCGACGACGAGGTGGGTGACGTGAGTCTGAGACATATGGAACACAATCTAGAGGTTCGGCACGGGTAGCGCGGAGCGACGTTTGACGCAATGCGAGCCGTGAGACTTCCAGCCCGCGGCGCGCCCGTCGACGGCCAAGAGTCCAAGAGTTGCGGATAGTTCGGCGATTTTTTGCGCTTCGTACCGCCGCCTGCGATCGTGACGACACCTACATCGGAGTACAGCTGTGCCTGCCGAACTCAATATCCCGTCGCCGAACCGTTCGCTCTCCCACCAGTCGCGCCACCACCGGACACGTCCGTTGCGCCTGGACCGGCCCGACCTCCGGCCCGGAAACAACGTGTGGTGGAACGGCGGGCTCTACCACGTCGAGTGCATCGAGCAGCACGGCAAAAGCTGGATCGCGGTCCTGGTGAAGCCGGGCACGGTGGGACAAAGCGAAGTCCAGTGTTGGTTCGCATCGGTGAGCGAGCTACGCTACGACCCGAGCTAGCGCTCGCAGGACCGCTAGCCCGCCCGTCACTGCTCGACATCCCGCCCGCCACGTATGTTCGACTCCCGTGAGTTTCACCGCGCGCACGAGCGCATTCGGCCGCACATCCGGCGAACGCCCACGATGCTGCTCAACGCCACTCGGGACGGACTCGACGGCCCGCAAGCGCCGGCCTCTGTGACGCTCAAGCTGGAGCACCTTCAGGTGACCGGCTCTTTCAAGATTCGTGGCGCGCTCAACCACGCGCTGCAGTTGCCCGAGTCCGCGCGCGCGGCGGGGCTGGCGACGGCGTCGGGCGGCAACCACGGGCTCGGCGTCGCGTGCGCGGCGCGACTCCTCAAGATCCCCGCGCTCGTGGTGCTGCCCAACAGCGCGCCCGCGGCCAAAGTCGAGGCGCTCGAGGCGTGGGGCGCCGAGGTGATTCGGCACGGCGCCGTGTGGGACGAAGCGGATGCGTATGCCCGGGAGCGTGCCGAAGAACGCGGCATGGCGTACGTGCACCCGTTCGCCCATCCCCATGTGATCGCTGGCCAAGGGACGCTCGCGCTGGAGCTGTTTGCCGATCTGGCGCGTCTCGACGTGCTGCTCGTTCCCATCGGCGGCGGCGGTTTGATCGCCGGAATGGCCACCGTCGCCAAACAAGTCGCCCCCGAAACCACGGTGATCGGCGTTGAGCCGGTGGGCGCCGCCACATTGCACAACAGCTTGGCCGCCGGCCGGGTGGTGCCGCTGGACCGGATCGAATCGCGCGTGGGTAGCCTCGCGCCCATCTGTTCGGATCCACTGAACTTTTCGCTCATTCAGCAGTACGTCGACGCGGTCGTTTTGGTCACGGACCAAGAAATTGAGGATGCCCAGCGCTGGCTCTGGCGCGAAGCGAAGATCAGCGCAGATTTGGCCGCCGCCGCCACCACGGCCGCGCTGCTGGGGAACAAACACAGCGCGTTCGCCGGAGCGCGCGTGGGCACCCTCATTTGCGGGGGCGGACACGCGTTCGCCCCGACAACGAGCCAAACGCCGGGCGCCTAAACCCCGCACCGCGTGCCGGTCCGCGCGCAACCGTAACACGCCGAAGCCGGTCCGAAACTGTAACACGTAGCAGTCAACGCAGGGCTCAGAGGAACCCGATGCACTGGCACTTTGATCGGCGCGAACGTACACTTTTGGCGGGACGCACTCAGCCCAGCTGCTGGCTCTGCTACTCGCTCTGCTTTGACGCCGCTCAATGCGACCCGCACGGACGTCCAAATGGGCGGCATACGCCGCTCGCACCGCGCTCATCGAGCGACAACGGAGCACGCTCGCGCCGCCAGCGTTACAACGGGAATGGCCCCCTTCGCTGCTCGGCTCCCGCCGTGCGCCGCTTCCGGCATGCCGTTCCAACCGTTCGACCAACCTCGATTCTAAGCTTCTGCGAACTTACTTCGCGAATCCCGCCCCTCATCCCCGCCGCTGCGCATGACCGACTCACAACACGACACGACCCAAGACCTGAACAACAACCCGCTTTACCGCCCCGTCTGGCCGCCCAACTTTCCGGCGATCCGCGCGGAGCACGTGGAGCCAGCGATCGACGCGATGCTCGACGCCGCCGAGGCCGGACTCCCGGCCGTGGAAGCGGCAGCGGCGCCCACCTGGGAGGCGGCGGTCGAAGCGGTCGACGCGCTGGAACGCCCGGTGGACGACGCCTGGGGCATCGTCTCTCACCTGATGTCTGTTCGTAACGCGCCCGACCTGCGCGTGGCGCACGACGCGGTGCTGGGCCGACTCGTGCGGTTTGGTCTCCAGGTCGGGCAATCGAAGCCGCTGTTCAAGGCGCTCGAGGGCCTGGCATCCAGCCCGGATTTTGCGACGCTGTCGCCCGCACAACAGCGCGTCGTCGTGGCCCGCGTTCGCGGCATGCGCCTGGCCGGCGTTGGCCTTGAGGACGCCGAGCGTGAGCGCTTCAGCGCCATCTCCACCGAGCTCAGTGAGCTGGGCTCCAGCTTTCAGAACAACGTCCTCGACTCCACCAACGCGTGGGAGCGTGAGGTCACCGACCCGGCCGAGCTCGCCGGACTCACGCGCGACGAGCTCGCGCAACTGGCGCAGTCCTGGGCGCTGGCCAATGAGGCCGAATCGTCCGACGCCGAGGCTGGCCCGTGGCGCCTCACGCTCGACTTCCCCGCGATGCGGCCCATCCTGGAGAACTGCCAGGACCGCAGCGTGCGCGAAGCCGTGTATCGCGCCTACGTAGGCCGGGCCACCGGCGGTGATCACGACAACACCGAGGTCGTCCTTCGCATCCTCGCGTTGCGCAAAGAGAGCGCCGGACTGCTCGGCTTCTCGACCTACGCCGACATGGCGATGACGCGGAAGATGGCCACCGTCGACTCCGCCGGCGCCTTGCTCGAAGACCTGCTCGCCGCCAGCCACGAGTCCAGCCGTGAAGAGCTCGCCGAGCTCACAAAGTTCGCCCAGTCCAACGGGCTCGAGGGCCCGCTACGCCCGTGGGACGTCACGTTCTGGCGCACGCGCCTTCGCGAGGAGCGGTTCAGCTTCACCAGCGAAGAGCTGCGCCCGTACTTCCCGCTCCCGCGCGTGCTCGCGGGCTTGTTCGGCGTGGTCGAGCGCATGTTCGGCGTACAGGTCGAAGCGGCCGACGGCGAAGTGCCGGTGTGGAACGAGGACGTGCGTTACTTCCGCGTGACCGACAACGGCGAGACCATCGCCGCGTTCTTCCTCGACGCGTACTCCCGCCCGTCCAACAAGCGCGGCGGCGCGTGGATGGCGCCTGCGGTGTCGCGACGACGGGTCAACGGGACCCTCGAGATTCCGGTCACCTACCTGGTGTGCAACGGCACCCCGCCGGTGGGCGATCGCCCATCGCTCATGAGCTTCAACGAGGTCGTCACGCTGTTCCACGAGTTCGGCCACGGCCTCCAACACATGCTCACCGCGGTCGACATCGAGGACGTGTCCGGCACGTCGGGTGTGGAGTGGGACGCGGTCGAATTGCCGAGCCAGTTCATGGAAAACTGGTGCTACCATCGCGCCACCATCAAGGGCATGACCGCCCACGTTGACACCGGCGAGCCGCTGCCCGACGCGCTGTTCGACAAGCTCGTCGCGGCCCGCACGTTCTTCAGCGGCACGGACTTCCTGCGGCAGATCTCGTTCGGTCTCACCGACCTCGAGTTGCACACCGGCTTTGACGCCGAGACGCAGTCCCCGCTGGACGTGTACCGCGCCGTGGCGGCCCGCGCGTCACACGTGGAGCCCATCCCGGAGGACGCGTTCCTGAACGCCTTCTCGCACATCTTCGCGGGCGGATACGCGGCCGGATACTACTCCTACAAGTGGGCCGAGGTGCTGAGCGCCGACGCCTTCGCCGCGTTCGAAGAGGCCGGCCTGGACGACGACGCAGCCGTTGGCGAGGTCGGCCGTCGTTTCCGCGACACCGTGCTCGCGCTCGGCGGCTCGGTCGCGCCCAGCGAGGTGTACCGTCGATTCCGCGGCCGCGACGCCTCGATCGACGCGCTGCTCAAGCACAACGGACTGGCGGCGAACCCCGGCTGAGCACCAGGCCGGAATGTTTGACGGCGAACCGCGGTTTGGGAGGGCGTGTGTTCGTATCCTCAAGCTCGGAGTTCGACGAATGAACACCTGTGATTCGGTCGGTTCGCGGCACGCCGCCCCCTCTTGGCGTGCCCTCTCTCTGTTTGCAGCCATCGTGCTCAGTGGCGCCGGCGCCGCCGCGGTCGCGGGGCCGTTCAGCGCCTACAAAGCCGAGGTCGCTGGCGCTTGGACCGTCGAGGCGCCGCCCGCCGACGTGGGCGCCGCAACGCTCGACGAGGCCCCCGTGGACGAGTTCTCCAAGGGCCTGTTCGGCTCGGGCAACCGCGACGCCTCGCCCCCGGAGGTACCGCAAGTCCTCGCACCCACGCTCATCAACCTATCCGACGAGCTCGCCAACCTGAGCGCCCGCGGCATGAACAGCGTCGTGAGTATCTCGGTGGAGCGCGCGATGGCCGCGCCGCCCAACCCGTTCGGCTTCTCGATGCGTCAGGGAGAGCAGGTGCAGCGCGGTCAGGGATCCGGCGTCATCGTCGACGCCCAGGGGCTCATTCTGACCAACCACCACGTGGTGCAAGGGGCCGACTCGGTGCAGGTCTCCATGGCGGACGGCGCGCAGTTCGCGGCGACCGTCGTCGGCTCGGACGCCGCGACCGACGTGGCTGTCGTGCGCCTGGATAACCCGCCCGACGACCTGCAGGCGCTGCCCTTTGGCGACTCGGATGCAGTGCGGCCGGGCCAGCTCACCATGGCCATCGGCAACCCGTTCGGGCTCGCCGGCTCCGTATCGCTCGGCATCGTCTCCGCCATCGGCCGGGACCGCATGGGCATCACAGACTACGAGGACTTCATCCAGACCGACACCGCCATCAACCCCGGCAACTCCGGCGGCGCGCTGATCGACATGCACGGCAATCTAGTAGGCATCAACACCGCGATCTTTTCGCGCTCCGGCGGCTCACAAGGCATCGGCTTCGCGGTGCCGTCGAACATGGCGAATCGCGTGATGAACCAACTGATCGAGCACGGCACCGTCACCCGAGGCTGGCTCGGCGTGGGCATCGGCGAGGTGCCGGAGAAGGTGGCCGCCGCCCTCGGAATCGACGCCAACCACGGCGTGCTCATCTCGAGCGTCGACCCCAACGGACCCGCCGCGCGCGCGGGACTGCGAGACGGCGATGTGGTGCTCTCCATCGACGGCGCGCCCATGGACGACGTCGACGCGCTGCGCTACCGCGTGGCCGAAATGGCGCCCGGCAGCCGACCGAACGTCGACGTGGTGAACGGCGAAGGGCGCACGACCCTCCGCGTGGAGTTGGGCGAACGGCCCGTGACTCCGCAGCGCGTCGCCCGCCAGCGGCGATAGCGGCGCCGGCAGCGTCGGCGGCTCTGACGGGCGCCCGGAGGCGCACCAGCGCTTGCACTCCCGCACGTTGGTGCGCATTCTCGCGCCCTGCCCCCGTTTTGACCTCCCCGACCTTCACGTCTCATGGCCAAGTCCGATGACACCGCGCAGCCCGTAACCAAAGGCCGACGCTTCATGAAGCTTGCCGGCATGACCGCGTCGGTCGCCGCTGGTTACGCTGGCTCACGCGTGAAGGGCCTCTTTCAGACCAGCGCCGACGCCCGCGAATCCCGCGCCGAGTCCTACAAAGAGACCGGCGAGCGCATCGCGCAGACGCTCGGCGAGCTGAAGGGCGCGGCCATGAAGATTGGCCAAATGGCGTCCATCGGCAGCGATATTCTGCCCAAGGAGCTGTCCGACTCGCTGTCGAAGCTCCAGAAGGAAGCGCCGCCGATGTCGTACGAGGTCATCGCGGGACAGATCGAGTCAGAGTTCGGCATGGCGCCGGAGTTGCTGTTCGAGCACTTCGACCGCGAACCGTTCGCGTCCGCGTCGATCGGACAAGTGCACCGGGCGCGCACGGACGATGGTCGCGAGGTGGTCGTCAAGGTGCAGTACCCGGGCGTGGACAGCACGGTGGACTCCGATTTGGGCCACCTCAAGCTGGCGCTCAAGGCGAGCGGGCTCGTCACGCGCCACCACCGTAAGGGGCTCGACGACGTGTTCGCCGAGGTGCGGGAGCGCCTGCACGAGGAGCTCGACTACTGCAACGAGGCCGACAACGTCCGGTTCTTCGGCAAGCACCACGCCCAGCACCCGTTCGTGGTGGTGCCCGAAGTAATCGGCGAGCGCAGCTCTCAGCGCGTGCTCACCATGAGCTTCGAGCCCGGCGACGCCATCAAGGACATGGACGCGCTCGGCTACGACCAGGCCACGCGGAACAAGATCGGCGAGAACCTGTTCCACGCGATGGGCAGCCAGCTGCTCGAGCTCAATGCGGTGCAGGCGGACCCGAACCCGGCGAACTTCGCGTTCCGCAAGGACGGCACCGTCGTGCTCTACGACTTCGGGTGCGTGAAATACATCGAGAAGGACCTGATCTCGAACTGGGCCGCGTTGGTGAACGCCGCGATCGACAACGATTACGACACCGCCGAAGAGTACCTGATCGCGCTGGGCGTGCGCGTGCCAGACAAGCCGCGGCCGCCGGTCGAGTTGTACGAGAAGTGGCACGACATCTTCCTGAAGCCGCTCAAGTTCGACGGGTTCTACGACTACACCGACGGCTCCCTGCACAAGGAGTCGGTCAAGCTGCTGCCCGAGACGATGAAGTGGATGACGTCGTTCACCCCGCCGTCGCAGCTCGTGTTCATCGACCGCACCATCGTGGGCAACTACGGCAACCTGCGCGCGATCGGCACCCACGCGCGCATGATGCCGCTGCTCAAGAAGTACCTCGGGCGCGACGACTACGACCCGACCATTCCGATCATTCCGCCGCTCGACGACACCCCCGCATGACCAAGCTGCTCGATATCGAGGGAACGACGACTTCGATCGCGTTCGTCTACGACACCCTGTTCCCGTTCGCGCGCGCCAACGTCGCGACGTTCTTGGCCGCCAACTGGGACAGCGACGCCGTCCGCGCCGACGTGGAGGCCATCCGCGCGCAGGCGCTTGTGGACCACGAGGCTGGCCTGACGGTCCCCGCGATCGCGGACGACCATGCCGGCGCCGAAGCGGTGCGCGCGTCGGTGCTCGCCAACGTCCTCGCGCAGATGGACGGCGACCGGAAGACGACCGCGCTCAAGTCGCTGCAAGGCAAGATCTGGAAGGACGGCTACGCGTCGGGCGAGCTGAAGGGGCATGTGTACCCAGACGTGGAGCCCGCGCTGCGCCGGTGGAACGCCGCCGGTGAGCGGGTGTACATCTACTCCTCGGGCAGCATCGCGGCGCAGAAGCTGTTGTTCGGCGCGAGCGACGCAGGCGACCTGCTGCCGCTGCTGGCAGGCCACTTCGACACCACCAGCGGACACAAGCGCGACGCGGCGAGCTACGCGACGATCGCGGAGTCCATCGGCGAGCCGGCCTCATCGATCACGTTCGCAACAGACGTGCTCGAAGAGGCGCAGGCCGCCCACGAAGCGGGCATGAACGTGGTGCTCTCGGTGCGCCCGGGGAACCCGGCGCTGGCGCCGAACGCGTTCAAGACCGTGACGTCGTTCGACGCGATCGCCTAGGACGGCAGCCAGTTTCCGGCCGGCACGCCGAGCACCTGCTCGATGCGCTCGTCCTCGCCGAGCTCGAACAGCGGCTCGCCCTTGGCGGCACGGCTGCCGAACGGCACGTCATAGGTCGGGAAACGCGCGACGCGGCCGGTCGAGGTGATGACGATGACGTCGCCGTCGATGGGCGCGGCGCACATGGACGCCACGTGGTCGTCGGCCGACAGGCGGCAGGTCTGCAGGCCGCCGCCGCCACGCTTCTGCGGGCGGAACTCTTCCAGGCTCATACGCTTGAACAGACCGCGCTCGGTCGCGAGGATGGTCCAGCCTTCGCCGGCCGTGTCGAACGCACCGATGACGCGCGCGTCGGGGTCCAGCTGCAGGCCGCGAACGCCAGTGGCCTTGCGTCCCTGCGAGCGAATCTCCGCGGTCGGGAACACGATGCCCTTACCGGACGAGCTTCCCATGAAGACGTGCGTCCGAGCGCTGCCAGCGAAGACCTCGAGCAGCGCGTCGTTGTCCTTGATCAGCACGGCCGGCATCGCGTCGGCGGACAGACGCTTGTACTCCGACGTGTCGGACGCCTTGATCTGGCCAAACACGCTCACCGAGTAGAATCGGTCGGCGTCGCGCAGCTTCCGACGAGGCAACACACAGGCGGCAACTTCGCCGGTCGCCATGTCGCCAAACCGGTGCGCGATCGGACGGGTCAGGGCCTCGCGCTCCCACGTGGGCAGCAGGCGGTAGTCCACGTTCACGCCCTTGCCGAGCGTGGTGATCAACACCATCGCGGTGTCGTCGCCGCCCAGGAACAAGCGCTCCATGCGGTGCTCGCCCGTGGGGCCGTCCAGGAAGGGACGCAGCGACGGGGTCGGCGTCGCCCACACATCGTCGAGCTCCAAGTTCATGACCAAACCGCTGCGTGTGATCACGTGCAGGGCGTAGTGCGCGGAGTTTCCGACGGAGCGCTCAGGGCGCTCCACGTCGTTCACGATGACGGTCGCGGCGTGTCGCTCGGCAGCCGTCGTGCCCATGCTCGTACGAACCACGTACACCAGGGACGCGGCGAGCGCGCCGTCCCAGCTCTCGTGCTCCTTGATTCCAGCGCGGTACAGATCCGGGGAGGTCACGCTGATGGTGCCTTCCAAAAGGTCGTCCGCACCCGCGCCTTGCTCGATCAGCTTCAGAATTCCGTCAACAGATGCCATGGGGTCCTCGTCATTCGTGGGACCGAGACCCTTCGCGCGGCGAGCGGCGGGCGTCAAGCCGATGCACGCGCGGTGACAAATTCGTAGCATTCAAGCGCCGAAATCGCGCCCGTGAACCCGCCGCCTTCCCTTCGCGCGCTACTCGGTCGCAGCAGCTGGCGCGTCTTGCGTAATGGCGGTGAACGTCGCGGCCATGTCGGTCGCGGCCAGCGTCGCCGTCGCCCCCACCGCGGGGACCTCCCACGGCTCAAACGCTGCGCCCGTCCACACGATCCAGCGCATGTTGGGGTCATCGAGGTCGCGCTCAAACGTCACCTCAATCTCCTGCGGCCACCACGACCGAAGCTCCACCACGCGCACCGTCATATCGCTCAGCGTCACCGTGTCACCCACCGCGAACGGTGTGGAATCACTGCGCAAAATCCGCTCGGCTTCCGTGCTCAAAAGCCCCTCTTCAGGACGCACCCGCAAGCTGCGCGGACCGGTCCGCGTGACCAACGTTTCGCCCATCGTGGTCGACAGCAGGCGCACCCGCGCGGGACCGGGCAGCCCCTGAGAAGCGCGGCGAATCGGCAGGTACGACACGAACCCGTCGCCGGGCGCGGATACGACCACCAGCGTGGTCCCCGCCGACTCCGCGGTGGGCGGGGCGGCGGCGTCGATCAGCGCCATCGAGCGTTGAATCGTCTCCATCGAACGCGCACGCAGCGGCAGGAGCAGCGGCGAGGCGATCAGGTGAACGCCCACCAGCGTGAAGGCCATGCCGCGCAGTCCCCAACGTCGCCAGACGGGAAGCGCGGCGGCGGGCCGTAAGCCAGCAACCACCAGGGCGGCGACGAGCGGCATCGCGCCCAAACCGACCAGCATCAGCAACCGGTCGGCGGGCACGGTCGCGGCGATCGGAACCACAGAGAGCACCGCGCCGATCAGCCAGAAACGTAGCGCTTCCGACGTGCGAAGCATGGGGGCCAGCAGCGCGACCATCGCGGCAACGAAGCCGGCCGAGATCGCCCACACCGCCGCCTTGAGCCCTGCGGGGAAGATGACCCAGAAGTCGGACCAAATCAGCCCCACTTGGGCGCCGAGCAACGGAACGGCACGCTCGGCCAGCGCCACCGCGAAGCGGCCGGGCTCACCGCCGGGATCGATGTACACGCCGGACAGATGCGCGCCGTAGCCGCCGAGCTTGTACGCCACCGACCACAGCCCAAACACGACCGCATAAGGGGCGGCCGACTTGAAGCGCTCGCGCCATGCGCCCGGGTCGACCGTGAGCGCGTAGGCGACCAGGTAACCCAGGGTCGTGACGCCCGCTTCAGCGGCGAGCAGCGAGAGGCCCAGGGCCACGGGGCCGAGCACCAAGCCTGGCCGCCAGCCGTCGCGGCGCGCACGGTCGTGCGCCCACAGGCACAACACCGCGAACACCGCGGCGATTACCGAGTTGCGGTTCGCGATAAAGCCGAGCGTGGGCCCGTGGGCGTCGTCCAGCGCGAAGACCGCGAGGGCCAGCAGCGCCACGCCGGGCGTGTGCAGCCGTCGATAGAGCATGGCCAAGCACACGAGCAGCAGCGCGAACCACGCAAGGCTGTGGGCGTACGCCAGCGGCGCGGAGTCCGGCCACAGGGCATGATCCAGCCGGTGGGTCAGCGTCGACAGCGGCCGGTTGAACGCGAGCTGCAGGCCGTCGGCCGTCCACCACGAGAGCACGCCGGACTCCATGCCAGCGCGTCGCGCTTCGGGGTCCCCGGAGATGAACTCGAACAGGCTCCACGGGTCGTACGCGAAGCCGCCGAGCTCCGAAGCCGGGTCCTGTTTGACGCGGTGCACATGGTCGTCGGACGTGAACCCAACGGTGAGGCACGGCGCGGCGAGCAGGCAGCCGAGGATAACGACGGCGAGCCACGAAACGGGCCGCCGCGCCCATGACTCCAAGCGGGTCACGAGGCGGCGGTCCGAAGTCGGGCGCGAGACGTCGAGCGGTCGGTCACGCTAGTAGTGACGCTCGAGGACGTACCAGCTGAAGGCGCGCAGCATGATCTTGGGGAACGAGTCCCGAAGGATGGGGTCCACGCGCTTCCACGCGGTCTCCACCAGCTCGCTGGCTTGGTCTTGCGAGCCTTGCACGGCGTCGCAGCCTTCCATCATGTCGACGGCCTGTGTGACGATCGCGTCGTCGGTCGGCTTGGACGCGAGGGTGTCGGCGAGCCACTTGCGGTCGGGCGCGTTCAGGCGGCTCATCGCCTTGGCGACGGGCAGCGTGATGGTGCCGTTCCGCACGTCTTCGGCCTGAATCTTGAGCGACTTCTTGAAGCCACGGATGTTCAGGACGTCGTCGATGATTTGGAACGCGAGGCCGAGCGCCTCGAAGTAACGTCCGACGCCTTCGATCTGCTCTTCGGTGCCGCCGCCGACCAGGGCGCCCATGCGCGCAAGCGCGGCTGCCGGAGCGGCCGTCTTCAAGCGGTGGGTCGCGAGGATGCGGCTCTCGAGCTCTGCACCGTCGCCGGTTTCGACAGCGCGCGCGACGAGCTCAGACTTGTCGTACAGGTCCATCGCCTGACCGGCGTGTCCGGCACGCAGCGCCTCGAAGTACAGGTCGTACAGGCGGAGCTTCACGGTGTCGGAGATGTCGTCGCCGAACAGCAGGCCCTGGCCCATGAAGTAGCACGCGGTACCGGCGTTGATCGCCAGCGCGTCGCCGTACACTTCGTGGCAAGCCGGTCCGCCGCGGCGGATGGCCGACTTGTCCTGCACGTCGTCCACGATGAGCGAGCCCACGTGCATGAACTCGGGCATGGCCAACCAGCGGGTCCACTGGCGCGAGTCGCCGCCGACCACGTCGCAGCAGGCCAGTGACGCGTACGAGCGCCACGACTTACCACCGCGGTCGGTGATCAGGCGGACCGGATCGGCGAGCGCGCGGGCGAGCTCGTCGCGGTCGACACCTTCCATGTAGTGGTCGCGATCTTCGCTCGCGATCATGTCGCGAGTCTCTTCGTACGTGGGGTTCTTGGGCAAGTGGGCCTGCACGGACTTGCGCACCTCGCCGCCGACCGCGCCGAAGAAGTCGTCCAGGTTCTTGAGGGGCTCGAAGCCGCTGCGCTCGATGAAGCCGAGGCCGGTCACTTCGGCGCCGCCCATGGTGCCGATGATGTCGCAGCGCCCTTCCCAGAAGGCGGGCTTGGACAGCACGGTCATGAGCTCTTGGTCGTCGAACGTGGCGTTCACGGTGATCGCCAGGTCGGCCTCCACCGACCGGATGGTCCAGGTGGTCGGGTACGGGAAGAACGTACGCGTGCTGCGCCACTCGCGGGAGGAGTCGAACACCAGGTCGTCGTACGCGGTCCGCTTTCCGTCGGCGTCGATGACGATGAGTCGCGTGCCGTGGATCTTGCCCGTGTCGGTCTGCACCATGGTGTAGGCCGAGATATCGGTGCCGTTCTCCAGCTGACCGGCGAACCAGTTCCAGGCGATGTCCGCCGGCTGGTGGTCGATGCCGTCGCCTGCTGCCTCGGCCGCGGGCTCGGGCGCCGGTTGCGGCACGCTGCGGTCGGGCACGCTCGGGGTATCGGCCGCGCCGTATCCGCCGAACTCGTGGTCGTACCAACCTTGGCCGGACTTGAGCGCGTGGGTCACACCGTCGAGCTTGACCGAGCCCGTCACGTCGCAGCGCGGGATGAAGTAGTAGAACATGTCTTCGCCGCGGGTGCCCTTGACCACGCCGTTCACGCCGTGGCGCACGGGGGCCTTGAGCGGCTTGAACACGAGCGTGCAGCCGGCGTCGTAGTGCGAGCTGCCGAGCTCCAGACGGTAGGTGCCGTCGGCGAGCTTACGGAACGACGCGCCCTCGAGTTTGACGTCGAGCTTGTCCCAGGCGACCTCGGCTTGCGTGGAGAACATCTGGTCCGGCAGCGGCACGTGGCCCTTGACCAGGACCTCACGCATCGCGCGGTTCAGCCGCTCGTCCTGCGCGCCGTCACCCTTGTCGATGCGCTCCAGGCCGATGCTCGGTGCGAAGGTGTCGACCCACGACTCGGCCATGTACTTTTCGTCCGCAGGATCGCAGATGGCCCACGTGAGCGAGTGGCTGTACTCGGTCTCACCGGTCTCGCGATCGCGGCTGCGAGCGATCTGGAAGAAGGCCGCGAAAACCGAGAGCTTGCGCCCTCCTACGGTCTCGAAATGGGAGTTGACGTACCACCACTCGGTGGTGGAAGATCTGTGCGGGAGATCGTGCACGTCGAGATCGATCGCGCCGTCGGCCGGCCAGTCTGAGGGCAAGGTCATGCGTATCCGGGGCTGCTGTACCGAAGGTTGGTGGAGAAACCGTTCGGTCTGGTGATCAAGTCGCGGGGATACTACCCATCGGGCGGCCAGAAAGCACGCGCCACGCCTCCCCGGCGCCTGCGCCACGCCAGCGCAGCGCCCACGCCGCTCCTGGACAATCCGTCCAAGACCGTCCGCAAGCACGCAGGAACCCCATGAGCAACACGCACGAAACCCCCGCGCTGAAAGGACGCGTTCGGGGCTCTCTGCTCGCCGGTTGGTCAGAGAACGTTGCGCGCCACTGGGGACGCGAAGGACTCGAACAGGTGCGCCGCCAACTCGCCGCGCGGGGCGTCCACCCCGTCGGGATCGTCGACGCGAAAGCCTGGTACCCCGTCTCGCTACAGATCGGCATCACCGAGGTCTTGGTACAAGAATGCCTCGACGGCGACTGGTCCGCCCTCCCCGCGATCCTCAACGCCGACGTGCGCCATAAACTCGGCGGCGCCAAAATCGGCGTCGCGCGGCTCGTCGGACCCAACAAAATCGTCACCCACGCGGGCGCGCTGTTCCGTGAATCCTACGACGTCGGACAGCTCCAGTGCACGCGACTCGGCCGCACGGCGCGCCTGCTCTACACCGGCGCGCCGCTGTTCGAGAACACCACCTGGCGCACCATCCAAGAGTGCGGCTGGCTGACGGTCTTCGACATCTGCGCGCGGCCGGTGAAAATCATCCGCTCCCCCGACAACGCGCCGTTCTCGCTCGAGCTCACGTGGTGAGCGCCTAAGCGCCCGGGCCACACTCCAGGCCGGCACCGCAGGGGCTCGTGGCCAACCGAAGCTCCGCCGCCGCCGACCGCAGCGCCGTGCGGATGCCCTCCTCGATCACCGGGTGGTAGAACGGCATCTCCAGCGCGCGCTGCACCGTCATATGCTGTGCGATGGCCCACGCGAGCAGGTGTGCCGTGTGCTCGACCCGCGGGCCGAACATCTCGGCGCCGAGCAGCCGGCCGGTCTCTTTCTCGGCGTACACGCGGACGATGCCGCGGTTGACCGCCATGACGCGGCTTCGGCCCTGGTCGCCGTAGTCGATCTCGCCCGTCACAAAGCTGCCCTCGCGAAGCTCTGCGTAAGACTGCCCCACGGTGGCCATATTGGGGTCTGTGAACGCGATGCCCAGGTGGACGCGGCGTGGTTGGCCCGTCACATCGCCCGGGTAACCGGCCGCGTTACGCCCTGCGATGTGCCCTTCGTCCGACGCCTCGTGGAGCAGCGGGACCTCGCCGTTGACGTCGCCGGCGATGAACACCGGCAGGTCACCCACCTGCATGGTCGCCATTGAGAACGGCGGGAGGCCGCGCTTGTCGAGCGCCACGCCCAGGTTCTCGAGGCCGAGCCCCTTGATGTTCGGCCGGCGCCCAGCGGCGGCGATGACGCGCTCGAAGTCCGCGTGTTGCGCGACCCCGTCCTCGGTCCAGCTCACGCGGACGCCCGAACCGCTCGGGGCGTAAGTCAGGTCGTCGACACCGGCGTGGATGTCGAGCTCCGCGCCGAGCACCTCGCGGACGCTCGCGGCGACCTTGGGGTCGGTCGCGGTGCCCACCTGCGGCCAGGGATTAAAGAACCCAACGCGCACGCCGAGCCGCGCCAGCGCCTGCCCCAGCTCGAGCGCGATGACCCCGGTGCCGACCACAGCGACCGACGCCGGCAACGTCTTCCACTCAAACACGGTGTCGTTGATATCGACGAAGTCGCTGACCGAATCGAGCGCGTCGGGGATGAACGGCGCGGAGCCGGTGGCGATCACGACGGACTTGGCGGTGACGGTCACGTCGGGCCCGTCGGCGCGGGTCACCACCAGCGTGGTAGGCGACGTAAAGCGCGCGCGGCCACGCAGGAGTTGGTTCTCGTCGAGCGAATCCGTCAACCGGAGGACGGAGCCGACAAACCGGTCGCGGAGCGCGCGCACGCGAACCATCACCGCCTCACCGTCGATCTCCACGTTATCGGGGACGCGCACGCCGAAGGTGCCGGCGGTCGACACATGGTGGGCAGCGTCCGCGGCGGCGATGAGCACCTTGGACGGCATGCAACCCACGCGGGCACAGGTGGTGCCCAGCGGCCCGTCATCGATCATCACCCACGAGACGCCGCGCTTGTTGGCCTCGCGGCGTGCTCCGAGCCCAGCGGTTCCGGCTCCGATGATGGCGACGTCAACTTCGATATTCATGCTAAGTTCCTTGGGGAGATGGTGCGAGGACGAGGCCGCTTTGATGTGGCCGACGCGAATGGAGATGGAGAGACATGGAACCGAAAACAACGGACGGCGTACAGCCCAACGTAGACACCGAAGTGCCGCGCGAAGCGTCGAAGGCGGCGCGATTTGGTGTGGTGACCACCTCGGACCGGGCCAGCGCCGGCGTGTATGAGGACAAGAGCGGTCGCGCCATCGAGGCGTATCTTACGGAGGTCATGGAGTCGCCATTCGCCGTGGAGTACCGCTTGATTCCGGACGACGAGGAAACGATTCGTGCAACCTTGGAAGAGCTGGCCGACGTGCACGGTTGCGCGGTCATTTTGACGACGGGTGGCACGGGGCCCGCCGCGCGCGACGTGACCCCCGAGGCGACGGCGGCGGTGTGCGACAAGTTGCTGCCGGGCTTTGGTGAACAGATGCGAACAGCGTCGCTGGCGTTCGTCCCGACGGCGATCCTCTCTCGCCAGATCGCCGGCACGCGCGGCGCGAGTTTGATTGTAAACTTGCCCGGAAAGCCGAAGGCGATCGCCGAGTGTTTGGATGCTGTTTTTGCGGCCATTCCGTACTGCGTGGACCTGATTGGCGGTCCTCGTTTGGAGACAAACACGTCCCGTTTCACCACGTTTCGCCCTCGCAGCACGTAGCAAAAACGCGGGTGTACGGGGGGAAACCTCGCGTGTGACGGGCCCCTAATGTGGGCGCGTGTCGCCCAACGTGCGAGCGTGTAAACACAATGATATTAGGGTGTTACGCGCACGGACATCTGAGTTCCAACTTGGCACGCCGTTGAGTTGTTGATAGGGTGAGAGACATACGATTGATTTCTTATCTCTCTGGTTTGACCGATTCGTGGCTGAGTCCCCGACCAAACCGCCACAGACAGTGGACGATCCGCACAAGGTCAAAGACGACCTGATGGATCGCGAGGAGCACCTCCCCAGCTTTGGGCGCGGCTTCCCACGGGTACGCTCGGCTCCGCTGACGGACGCCACGCCCCGCTCGGCGTCGCAATCGGCGATCGCGAATGAGATGGCGGCTCCGCTCCCACGGGTCGGGACCCGACCGGACGAGACGACGCCGCCGATCGACCCCGATCTTTTGCGACGCTTCCGGGCTGTCCCCGCGGGGACGGGTGCGCACGGACAGACGGCCGCATCCGATTCGGACGCCTTGGACTCCGAGCACTCGGTGTTCGCTCAGACGAACATCACAGGCGTTACCGACGGCACGCCGACGCTCGTAGGCGAGTTCAGCGCGGCGCAGCAGGCGGCGCGCGACCGGGCGTTGGGACGCGGGCGGAACGCGGGTCCAGCGGCCGGACTCTCGGCGTTCGCCCAAACCAACCTCTCGGGCGCCGACCCGGTGGAGGTCCGACGGCAGGCGAACCAACGGGCCGAGCAACGCGCGGAGAACACCCGAGCCGAGAACACCCGAGCCGGCGCGCTCGGAGCGCAAGACCCGCACACCGCGCGCTTGGCCGAGGCCATGCGAAAGCAAGCCGAGATCGACCCGCTGCTGGCGGAGACCAGCCTGCCGACCGGCAGCAATGGCAGCCCAGGGTCCGGTCCCGGTGGTACCGAACTCTCGATCTCGAACCACCGCATCGATCGCTCCACCGAGACCTGGCTGGAGGACCTCACTGACGAGCAGTCCGTGGACCTGCCCCAGGACTTCTTCGATGTCGAAGAGCCCGGCTGGCAGGGCCAACCGAACGCCAAGCGCCCGCCGCGACCGACGCCGCCCGACCCACACGCCGCGCAGACGCGCGTCCCCGAGCCGCCCAAGCACGCCCTGCGCCCGGCGACAGACGCTGCCATCACGCGGGCGCCGAGCCAGCCGTCGCCCGAGGGCGAGACCACCCGCGTTGTCCCAGCACAGCCCGGCGTCAACACGCGGCCCAAGCGCACCGGAGCGACCGTCCTCAACGACCTGTTCGACAACATGCGCAGCGACGGAGACGACGCGGCGGCGAGCGGCGAGAGTCCGGCGACCCACCCCGACAGCGTGAGCGCGCTCCCAACCGCGCAGCGACGGCCAACCCGCACCCCCGTCCCCAAGCGCGACGCGCGGCCCGAGGTGTTCTCCACCGCGCCCACGCGCACCGCCGCGCCCGGAACGCCGCTGCCCGTGCCCACACCCCCCAGGTCGCGAGACGGCGGTACCGACCGCGTGTCCGTCGCGCCCCGGGCGGTCCCCAGCGTCAACGCCCCGCCTGCGCTGCGCAGCGAGCACTCCCGCGCGAACGCTGCCGCACGCGTGAATTCATCCGGCCACTCCGCCACCGTTCGGCACTCCACGTCCGCCGCCGCTGCGACCGCCGCCATGAACGCCGAGCTGCAGAACGGATCGGCTGAACCGAACGATACGACCGGCACCCAGCACCCACCGCTGGACCTCCGCGCCCCCACCCTCCCCGCGAAAGAGTTCACGCTCGCGACCGCGCTCGACGCGATCGTCAACGTGCCGCCGCTCGCTTGGGTTGGCGGGATCACCATCTTCTGCGTCATCGTCTGGTTGTTCACGCTGTAGGCGACCCGGCCACACGCCTACAGCCAATGCACGCGCTCGCACGAGGCCGGTCAACGCCGGTCCGGAGCCGGTTCACAGCCGCTCGGAGCGCGTCGGCGTGGGGCAGAGTCCTCGCTGCTCGGCGCCGCCCCCAAACAGTCACGCGGCGACAATAGCGTGCGGAAGCTGACGGCCAGGGCTTCGGAATGCTAACGCGATCATCATGACCTCCCTCTCCGTCGAACAGCTCTACGAGCACCCGATCAAGTCCTGTGCGGCGCGCCCCGTGGCCGCGTTCACACTGGACGCACGCGGCCCCACCGGAGATCGCCGCTGGATGCTGGTCGACGCCGACGGAAAGTTCGTCTCCCAGCGCAAATTCCCCATGCTGGCGCGCGTGAACGTGGTGCCCGAGCCGGACGGACTGCGCGTACAAGACGCCGATCGTACCCTGCACGTGGCCCCACCAACCGACGGCGAGCTGCGCGTGACCGTGTGGGGCGACGCCTGCCGGGCCCTCGACGCCGGCGACGAGGCAGCGGCCTGGTTCTCCGCCGTCACCCAGCACCCGGTCCGACTCGTCCGTCAGTGCGACGACGATGACCGCAACGTAGACACCCGGTTCGCGGAAGGCCCCGTGGGCTTCGCCGATGGCTTCCCGCTGCTGCTCACCACCCGCGCCACGCTCGACGCCATCGCCGAGCGCAGCGGCACAGCGTCCGACGCGCGACGGTTCCGCCCGAACATCGTGGTGGGTGGCGCCGAGGCGTTCGCCGAAGACACCTGGAAGACGGTCCGCGTGGGCGACATCGTGATCGACTTGGTGAAGCCCTGCGCACGCTGCGTGATGGTCAACGTCGACCCGGACGCCGCGGTCGCGGGCACGCAGCCGCTGCGCACGCTCGCCAAGTTTCGAAGGCGCGAAGGCGGCGTGATGGTGGGGCAAAACGGTATGCACCGGACGCTCGGCCACATCGCAACTGGAGCCCCGGTCGAGGTCCTCACACGTGCCGAACCGTGAGCGCGGCGCACAGGAGCTCGGTCCGGTGGGCGATCGGCGGCCTCGCGGTGAGTCTGCTGCTGATCGTCATCAAGTTCTACGGCTACTTTCTGACCCAAAGCGCGACGGTTTTGTCGGACGCGATGGAGTCGAGCGTGCACGTCATCACGAGCTCGTTCGCGCTGTTCGCGGTTTGGTTAAGCGCCCAGCCCGGCGACCGTAACCACCCGTATGGACACGGGAAAGTGGAGTATCTATCGGCCGGTCTCGAAGGCGGCTTGGTGCTCTTGGCCGGCGTCGGAATCATCGGCATCGGTATCAAACGCCTGCTGTTCCCCGTGGAGCTTCCGTACCTGTATCTGGGCGCAATGGTCGAGTTGATCGCGGCCGTAATCGCGTTCATCGCAGGCTCGGCGCTCATGCGCGCGGGACGCAAGAATGAATCTCCGACGCTCGAGGCGGACGGCATCCACATCCGCTCGGACGCGTTCACCAGCTTCGCCGGATTTGTCGGCGTCGCGCTGACCCAAGCAACCGGCCTTCGCTGGATCGATCCAGCGCTCGCGGTGGTGCTCGGCGTGGTCCTCCTCGTCTCCGGCTCCCGCGTGGCTTGGAGCGCGGTCGGCGGCCTGCTCGACGAGTGGGACCCCGCGCTACTCGCCCGAATCTCTCGTGTGTTCCGCGCCGTTCGAGAGCCCGCGTGGATCGCCCCGCACGCCGTCAAGGTACACCGGCTCGGCGCCGCGATTCACATCGACATGCACGTGGTGTTCCCGCGCTATTGGCCGCTGGAGCGCGCGCACGACGCCTGCCACGTCCTCATCGACGGACTCCGCGACGAGTTCGGTGAGCGCACCGAGCCGATGATCCACGCCGAGGCCTGCACGGACCTCAACTGCGCGCTGTGCGACCACCCGGACTGCCCCATTCGCGCCAACGCGTTCCAAGGGCTGCCAGAGTGGACGCCCGACCGCATCTCGCGCCGCCAGCGCCCACGGGTGCCGGTCGAATCCGACGCCGCTCCCCCTGCTCCCCGCATCGATGACCGACCCTAGCGCCAAGCCGCCAGTCGATTCGACACCGCACATCGGCTCGCTCGACGACTCCGCAGAGTTCGCAGCGCTGGTCGACGACGGCTCCTCCTCGCGCTGGTTCCTGCCCACGATCGCGGCGGCGATCATCGCGATCGCGACGGCGTTTCGCAACACGGCCAGCTGGGACGTCTGGTGGCACCTGGCCATCGGTCGCGAGGCCGTCCGCACGCGGGCGACGGTGCCGGTCGAGACGTTCTCCTACTCGTTCCCGGGCGTCCCCTACGCCCACTCCGATCTGCTCGCCGACGTGCTCTTCGTTGGCGCGTTTGAGCCGTTTCAGTACGCCGGAATTGCGGCGGTCATGGCCTGCGCGCTCATGGCGGGTTTCTTAGGCATTCGCTTGGCCATGGGCGAACACGCCAGGCCGGTGCTTTGGGTGGTGCTCTGCGCGGTCTTCGCGGCCGCAGTGCACAGCCGCGTCATCCCGCGACCGCTTGTGTTCACCATCGGACTCTTCCCGCTCATGCTCGGCCTCATCGAGCATGCGCGCACGCGCGTGAACCGGTTCGACTGGGTCCCGTTTTTCTTCGCGATTCTACCCGCCATCTTGCTGCAATGGATGTGGGTTAACCTGCACCGCGGCGGGCTCATCGGCCTCGTGCTGCTGTCCGGAAACGCCTGCGCGCTCGCGCTCACGTGGATCATGTACAAGGTCCGACCGTTGCGGCCGATCTCAGGACCCGAGCCGAGCACGATGCTGGTGCTGGTCGCCTTCGCGGTCGCCATCATCGCCGGCGCGGCGGGCCTGCTCAACGTGAGCGGCGTGGGGCTCTACACGAGCGCGCTGAACGTCACCTCCGACCCCATCCTACGCGGCACCATCAGCGAGTGGCAGCCGCTCACGTGGGAGCTCGCGCGCACCGTCCACCCCGTGCCCGTACTCGTGATCGCGGTCGCCACATTCGCCCTCGTCGGGCGACTCCTGGCCGCCCTATTCCAGCAGCGCGCCGGTAGCGTCACCGTCTGGCACCTCGGCGTGCTCGCGGTGTTCATCGCGCTCGGCATCTCGTCCATGCGCTGGCTCATGTACACCTGCGGCGCTGCCGTCATCGTGCTCGGTCTGCTCGGCACCGAGTGGATCCGCGCGCGCGAAATTCGCACCGGCATGGCGTTCAAAGACTCCGCGCTCCGCGCGTTCGCCGCAGCTGCCGTCGCCGTGCTGGGCCTGTACCTGCTGCACCCGCTTCCGCCCGGGCTCGGCCCCCTGCCCAACCGCTACCCCGAGCAAGCGCTCGCCGCGGCAGACGCCATGAGCTTGGGCCCCAACATCCACAACACGTTCGTATACGGCGGCTACGCCATCTGGCGCTCGGACGGCCGCCACAAGGTGCTCATCGACGGCCGCAACGACATGGTCTACCCGCCGGAGTTCTTCCTCCGGTGCAGCCAAGCGCAACACGACATCCACGAATTCGCCACGCTCTGGCAAGAGACCGGCGGTGACTGGGTGCTCGCCGACAACACCCCCGGCCGCGAGTCCTTCCAGTTCCTGGCGCAGCACCCCGACTGGCTCACCGTGTTCTGGTCCGAAGAGGCCGTCGTCTACGTGCTCGCGCAGGACCACCCGCACCTGCGCTCCAGCGCGTACCACGTGATCTCCGCCGCCGACCCCGTCGGTTCCCTCATGGCGGCGCTCAGCCGCGCCGACTCAGACGACGCGCTGCGCACCATCCGCGACGAGCTCCTGCGCATGCTCGACACGTCGCCGCAGAGCGTCCTCGCGAACGCGCTCATCGCGCTGTACTACGACCACCTGGGACCCGAGTTCGTGGGCCATCGCGACGCGGTGCTGAGCACGCTGCACGACATCGCGCCGCGTCACCCCGCCGTCATCGAGCTCCGGGCACGCATGCTCGGACGCGACGCCAACACCCCGTAGCGCCTACGGCGGGTCTTCCGGAAGCTCGGGAAACTCGAACGGGATCGGCGCAGACACCTCGATGAGGTGGCCGTCGATCGGGTCCGGGAATCCGAGGTACACGGCATGCAGCAGCAGCCGGTCGGACGCGTCGAAGGCCTCCGGGGATGCGTACAGATGGTCACCGAGCACGGGGCAACCGATGGCGGCCATGTGCACGCGCAGTTGGTGCGTGCGGCCGGTCACAGGCCCCAGGTCGACAGCGGAGCGTGTGGGGTTTTCGTACGTCTCAAGCACCCGGTAGCGGGTCTCGGACGGCTTGCCCTTCTCCATGTCGATGCGCTGCCGCGGGCGGGCATCCCAGTCCTTGCCGATGGGCAAATCGATGGTGCCCTCGCGTTCCTCGGGGACGCCCCAAACCACCGCAACGTAACGCTTTTTGGTATCGCGCTCACGGAACGCCGTCGACAGCGCGCGGTGCGTGGCGCGGCGGATTCCGACCACCAAAACGCCCGACGTGTCCATGTCCAATCGGTGCGACGCCTCGGCCGGCGGGAACACACTGCGGACGCGCGCGAGCACGCTGTCGAGCACCGTGCGGCCCGGAACGGAGAGCAACCCCGAGGGCTTGTTCACGGCCAGCCAACCTTCGCCGTAGGCGAGCACCTCCAGTCCAGGGACCTTGGGAGCGGTGGCGGTTGTCGGGGCGGATGCAGTGTCTTCAGGCAACGTCATGCGGGCGCAATACCGAACCCGTCGGCACAACGAAAGTGCCGAGAGACCCATCGGCGCAACGACGGGCCGGGAGGACAGCATCGCGCATCGCACGTGGCGGTCGCTCCTGCGCATGCGCGCTAGACCCGCCCGGGGGCGGAGGCTATACCGCCGCCGTGCGACAGTTTTTGTACATCACGCCTTACTTTCCGCCGCAATCCCGCGTGGGTGCGCTGCGCCCGCTCAAGTTCGCGCGCCACCTGCGCGACTTCGGCTGGGACCCCATCATCCTGTGCGACCTCAAGGCGGGCGACAGCACGGAGCCGACGCTCGACGCGCTGGTCCCCGCCGACCTGCATGTACGCTACGACTACAGCGCCGGCGCGAAGAAGCAGCGCGAGAAGTACCTGCAGCAGCACGCCGCTGGCGCAGCCCCGCTCGCCGCGACTTCCGAGCCCGACGCCAGCGCCCCACCCAAACCGTCACGCTGGCCCAAGCTCAAGCTTCCGTGGGTCCCACCGCCGGAGTGGCTCCCGCTCGGCAGCCACTCCGTCGACGTCGCCCACGCGCTCAAGGCCGCCCGCCGCGCGCTCGCGGACTTCCCGCGCTGCGAGGCGATCATGGTCAACGCGGACCCCTACGCCGCGCTGCTCGTCGGCCAACGCCTGGCCAAAGAGACCGGCCTCCCGCTCATCGGCGATCTGCGCGATCCCTGGTCCGTATGCGACCTCCGGCGCCCCAACCGCCCGCCGCCGCAGCGACGGCTCGTCGACAAGCTCGAGCACGGCGTCATGCAGACCGCCGCGCGCTACATCCTCAACAGCGAGGCCGCGCGCGACCGCTACATTGAAACGTACCCGGACATCCCGAGCACACGGTTCGAGGTGATTCGGAACCACGGTGACGCCGAGATGATCAACGGCGGCGCGTTCGAAACTCCCGACCGATTCACCGTGTTGTTCCTGGGCAACTTCCGGCGGTTTGTCGAAGGTGAGCAGCTGCTCGAGGCCTTGGTCAAACTCAAACAACAAGGCGTCCGCGGCGATCAACTGCAGCTCGTGGTCACTGGCCGCGTGCTCCCCGAGAGCCAAGCGATGGCCGACGCGCTCGGCGTTGGCGATATGCTCAACTCAGCCGAATTTGTGCCCTTCCGGCAGATCGGAACGTACCTCGACACCGCCGACCTACTGGTCGCGCTCAGCAACGCATCAACGCTTCGTATCCCCGCGAAGTTATTCGACTATGCGCTCTCTCGGCGACCGATCCTCGCGATCGCAGACAGCCCCGAGATCACGCGCATGATGGCTGCACTACCGGGGGCGCAGACGCGGTCACTCACCGACGTCGACGGCATCGCCGAGGTGTTCCTGCAGGCGTTTCAGGCGGGCCGTCACCAAGTGGTGAAGCGAGGCGATACCGGCCTGGACTCGAGGACCGCGACGGCAAAACTCGCGTCGGTCCTGGACGGCGTGAGCGGCCACACAAGCGCCCGCTGAGCCACCCGCCGCGCTGCGGTCGCCTGACGGGTCCGCGCCAATCCGCGCGGCCCGCGTGTGACCG
>CBDUJZ010000023.1:0-49528 GCA_965367675.1 uncultured Myxococcales bacterium
CGAGTTCGAATCTCGTCTCCCGCTCTAAAGGCCCCGATTCTTCGGGGCCTTTGGTCTTTTTGGACCCGCCGCGTGCGTTGCCGACGCAGATCGCCAGCCCGCGCAGCACAGCAAAACGAAAGCGGGCGCGCCACCAAGGCACGCCCGTTCTCGATCCTGCGAAGCCAGATGCCCACGCACCCTGCGTAAGCATCTGCCAGTGCCGCCCTACGCGCGGCGGCGGCGTACCGCCAACCCCAACAGCACAAGCGCGAAGCCCAGGCCGCTAGAGGAACCCGACGCCGCCCAACTCGAAGAGCCGGAGGCCGCCGAGCAGCCGGAGCCGCCCTGCACGCTGCCCTCGCCCGTCTCTCCGGTGTCCATGCCCACGTCGCCGCCAACATCTACGCCCACGTCGTCCGACGCCGCGCAGCCGTCCGCGCCATCACCAGCCTCCATGGGACACGCGTCGTCCGCATCCGCGACACCATCGCCGTCGTCATCCTCGTCGCACGCGTCGCCCTCTCCGTCCGCGTTCAAGTCCGCCTGATCCGCGTTCGCGGCGTCCGGGCAGTTGTCATCCACGTCGGGGACTGCGTCGTTGTCGCTGTCCTCCAGACACGTCGTCGGGTCGGCAACATCGCAGAGCCAGCCGTCCTCGACCGAGCAATCGGCGTCACAGCCGTCGCCAGCTTCCGCGTTGCCGTCGTCGCAGGCCTCGCCGTCGTCGATGGTCCCGTCACCGCAGTACGCCTGCTCCGAGCAAGTCGAAGGCTCATCCGCGCAGATCCAGTGCTCCGAGATCACACAGGCGTCACAACCGTCGTCGGCGTCGTCGTTGCCGTCGTCGCACGCCTCCGTACCCCGCACCAAGCCGTCACCGCACACCGTGCTGCAACCCGCGTCGTCGCACACCCACCCGGACTCCAAGTCGCAGATGTCCGTGCACCCGTCGCCGTCGTTCAAGTTGCCGTCGTCGCACGCTTCGCCGGCATCGACAGTGCCGTCGCCACACGTCTAAGCGCAGGCCGAAACGAAGTCGGTGACCACGCAGGCAAATCCCGACTCCGGCAAACAGGTCTCGCCACAGCCGTCGCCAGCGTCCGCGTTGCCGTCGTCGCAGCGCTCGGCGCCGGCGGTCAAACCGTCACCGCATTGCGTGCTGCAGCTGCTCGCGGTGGTGTCGACGGTCTCGCAGATCCAGCCCTCTTCGACGACGCAGCTTTGCGTGCATCCATCGCCGTTGTCTGTGTTCGCGTCGTCGCACGACTCGAGCGAGTCGACCACGCCATCGCCGCACGTCTCCTCGCACGAGGTCGGCGAGAGCGTCGCGCCATCGCAAGCCCAACCGGCTTCGGTCATGCACCCGGCATCACATCCGTCGCCCGATTCGGTGTTGCCGTCGTCGCACAGCTCCGGTCCCAGCGTGAGCGCGTTGCCGCAGCACACGCCGTCCGTGTCGTCCGCGTCGGAGTTGTCCAGGACGTACCCAACGGGGGCGGTGGTGGCGCAAGTGAACACGGGAGCGGAGGCCAAGCCGCATGCGTCGGCGTCACCGTCCAGGAAGTACGCGAATCCATTCACGGGTGCAGCCGGCCCATCGGTGATGTCCGTGTCTTCGTCATCGACCGCGCCATCGCAGTCGTTGTCGTTACCGTCGCAGATCTCGATGGAGTCGTCAGAGTCGTCCGAGCACACGATCGCCGTGCCATCACAGATGTTGTTTCCTTCGGTGCACAGGTCGGAGTCGTCGCCGTCACACACATCGCCGAAGCCCGCCTCGTCGGCTCCATCCGGAGTCTCGGGGTTGCAGTCGTTGTCCACGCCGTCGCACAGGTCGAGCGTGCTGTCCGTGTTGTCGGAGCACTGCAGCACGCCGAGCACGCAGGCGCCGTAGATGCCCTCTGCGCACAGGTCGGAGTCGTCGCCGTCGCAGGCCTGGCCGGGGCGGCTATCGCCCGATCCGTCGAGCGTCAGCGGGTCTCCGTCGTTGTCCTTGCCGTCGCAAAGCTCGGGCGCGCCGGGGTACACGGCGCCGTCCATCGGGGCGTCATCGTCGAGCGTCGCGCCGTCGCCATCAAAGTCGAACATCGCGCCGTCCCACACAAAGTTCCGCAGCGCCGCCGCGGCGCCGCCATCCGTCGTAGCCGGCGTCTGAAGCCAAGCCCCCGGAACGCCGGTGTCGGTGTTGCTCAAGACCCCCAAGCCGCCGCCGACATCGATCGACAGCCACTGTGCGGCAGACTCCTCGCCCTCCGAGTGCGCGGCCATCGTACCGCCGCCACAGCCGGTGAACACGTTACGCCCGCTCCCCAAGCCGGTCGGAACGACGCCGACCAGGTTGAACAAACCGGAGGCGAACGGCGAACCCGCCGGAATCGGTGCGAGCGCCGCCGACGTCACCGACGCGTCGATACAGCCGAGCAGCCCGAGCATCTCCGCGTCATCGCTTGAGAGCGTGGTGACGATGTTTCCGCCCACGATCAACATACGCCCACCGTTTGCCACGTACGATTGCACCGCGGCGATGGTTGAAGACACGTAGCGCACACCAAAACCGCCGCCATCCGCGCTCCACACGACCACGTCGTAGCCGGTGAGGTCGCCCTCGAGCATCGGCACTCGACGCTCCGTGATGTTGATCGCGGTCAGCGCGCTCGTCACCGTGTGGCCGTCCAAGGCGAGCAACGCGGCGATATCGCTGTTCGCAGTTCCGTCACTCACGAACAGTACGTTGCGCGGACGGCCGAGGCTCTCGCTGTTGAACGCAAAGTTGAGCAGCGCGGCATGGTACACGCCGGTGCCGTCGGCCGCGTCGAGCGTCCAGTTCGAGGTGCCGCCGACACGCCCGTTGGCCACGTACGCGACAATGCCGCGTCCCAGCGCGCGCTCGGTCCACTGCGCGCCATCGAGCGAACGCGAAAGCGCCCGGGTGTCAGAACCGAGCCCAGCAACCGTGCCCTGACCCGAGAGTCCGCCCAAAGGCACGAGCCCGCGGATGTCTTGCACGCCGGTCGTGACCGACGAATGAACGTCCGAGATCACGCCGGCCGGTAGGGTCGTGGCTACGCCGCGCGCGCCGCCCAACAGGGCAGCGACACGCGGGCCGCTCGCGGTGCTGAGAGCGCCGCCACCCGTTACAAACAGCGCGCCACCGTCGACCACGTAGGCCTCAATCCCAGCGACCGTATCGGCGTTATAGCCAGCCGTCGGCGACAGGGACGCGTCCCAAAAGACCGCGTCATACTCGCTCAAGTCGCCTTCGAATTGCGGAATCTCCCCCGCGCCAGTGAGCGCGGAGCTCAACACCGCGACCGCGTGTCCGGCGTCCGTGAGCGCGAGCGACATGTCCGCGTCGAGCGTGCCGTTGGCGACGATGAGCACGTTCGCGGCCGATGCCAAAGGCACCAACGCGAGCGTGACGATACAAAAACAAAGAGCGCGCACGAACTTCATAAAATCTCCCGCTGCAGCGACGAATTGTGGCGTCGACGGTGTGGCCCCCGGGGCACCACATCGCGTCGATTCAGACCGGAACGATATCTGGTCACCGATCCGAATTCAACGACTCATCATCGCAAACGCGTCGCGTTCCCCACCCATGAGTTGCCGACGCCAGCCTACTTTCGCGGCGCTACCCAGATGGTGTGGCGCGCGCCTTTTCCGTTCGGACGCGCCCGCACAACATGCGTCTTCGGGTCGAACCCAGCGGTGCGAAGCCGACGCGTAAACGCCGCGTCAGGAGCCGCAGACCACACGCACAAGATCCCACCCGCCCGAAGCGACGTCCGGATCCTCTCGAGCCCCGCGGCGTCGTACAACCACCCGTTCGAAGGCTGCGTGAGCCCGTCCGGTCCGTTGTCCACGTCCAGCAACACCGCATCGTACGTGTCTGTCGATCGACGCAGCACCTCGCCCACGTCGTCCACGATCACCCGAACGCGCGGGTCCTCAAGCGGCCGCCCCGCACACTCGCCCAGCGGACCCTCGTTCCACCGAACGACCGCCTCCATCAGCTCGGCGACATGCACCTCGGCCGAGTCCGGAAGCGCCGCGTTGGTCGCCGCGAGCGTGAAGCCCATGCCGAGCCCTCCGACCAGCACACGCGCACGCGCAGGAGCACGGAGCTCGGCGCAGGCCAGCGTGGCCATCGCGTCCTCGGACGCGTGCAGGCGGCTGTTCATCAGCTCGTTTCGGTCCACCCGAATGACGAACTCTTCGCCGCGTCGGTGCAGGGTCATCTCTCCGATACCATCGGGGGTCGGAGCGCGATCAAGAAGTTGCCATGGGATCATGGCCATCGCCTGCCATCGAAGCGCGGATCGCGCAAGCGCGGCGGGCATTCTACCGTTCCTGCGACCCGCTTTCCGCTCCGCGACACCACTAGAAATGAAGCCGTCTTCCATGCGAACCCGCCCCGCCGGTGCACCGAAACGTTCGCAACCAATCCCTTAACTAACTATGGTGAACAGAGTTCTCACCACGATCGTGTAGGCGTCTCTCGCGGGTTTGCGCCCAACGTAGTCCGCGAACGCACTCGAACCCCGACAGCGATGAACAGCGTTCTGAAATCCAAACGAGACGGCAGCATCTGGCGGTCCCTCTGCGCCATCGTCGCGCTCGCGGCACCCCTCCTCCTCGCCGCTCCAGCCCAGGCCTCCGACGCGCTGTGGTTGGAGTACGACGAGGCGCAAGAAGCCTACGACGCCGCCGTCGCCGAATGTGAGGAGCGCGGCTTCGAGTCCACCTCTGGCGACCGCGCCTGCCGCGACGCCGCACGCGCGGGCGCTCGGCTCGTCGACGCCCTCGGCACACTGCTGCAAAACGAAGAGGACCTGTTCGGCGAGGACCGCGAAGTCGCCATCGACGCGTGGCTCACCTACCGCCAACACGTCGGCTCTCTGCTGACCGATGTGCGCGAATGCAACGTATCGCTTGAGAGCCTCAACGCGCTGCTCGACGAGCCCACCCTCGCCTCGCGCCCGCTGCTGCAGCAAGCCACGGTCACCGCGCGGGACGAAGCGCAAACCTGCGTCGACCAAGCCGCCGCCCTCAACGCTGTGCCGACCGAACCACGCGCCACCCGCGACCGCAGCGGCGCCAAGCCCTGGGGGTGGATCCTCGCCGGCAGCGGCGTGGCCATCGCCGGCGCCGGAATCGGCATCGCCGCCGGACCGATGCGCCAGGCCAACAACGATATCGCCTGCTGGAACGAATCCTGCCCAACCGCTGGAACACGCGCCGAAGCCGAGGACGCCGAAGGCCGCCGCGACAGCCTGAACACCACCGCCAGCACCCTCGTCGGTGTCGGCGCCATCGCCGTCATCGGCGGCGTCACTTGGGCCCTGCTCGACCGAAAGGCCGCCGGACGCGACCAACTGGTCACAGGGTGGATGGACGGACAGAGCGCCGGCGTCCTCTGGTCGGCGCGCTTCTGATGCGTACACTCCCCATCTGGCTCGTCCTCGCCCTGCTCACCGGGTGCTTTCGCGAAATCGCGCTCGCCCCAGAAACCGACGCCACAGTGGACGTCGCCGGCGACACCAACGACGGCACCGACACCGCGGACGATACCCTCGGCGATGCTCCTGACGCCCCCACGGACGCGACCGACACCCGCGACGACGTCGACACGTCTGTGGACACCGCAGACGACGCCGTCGAAGACACGGCGGACGCCGATGTGGACGTGGAACCCGACGTCCCCGCCTGCGAGCCGACCCAAGAGATCTGCGACGACATCGACAACGACTGCGACGAAGACGTCGACGAAGCATCCGCGACACGCAGCGACCCGCTGAACTGCGGCGCGTGCGGCGTTGTGTGCGAGGTCTCCAACGCGTCCGCCGCCTGCAGCGGAGGCGTCTGCGAGGTCCGCTCCTGCCGCTCCGGCTGGCTCGACTGTGACGCCGACCCCGCGAACGGCTGCGAAACATCATCCGAAGCCCTCGACAGCTGTGAGGCCTGCGCAGCTGCGGGGTCCGTCGAAGGCGAGCGGTGCGGCACCTGCGACTCCGGAGTGCTCGCGTGCACGCCCGACGGGCGCATCGTCTGCGACGGCGACCTAGGGGATGCCGCCACCAATGTCTGCGGCGGCTGCAGCGACATCGACGGCGAGGTGGTGCTCGGCGACGCGTGCGGAACGTGCGACACCGGCGGTTGGGCCTGCGGCTCCGACCTCAACCCATTTTGCGATGGTGACGACGGCGAGGAGGCCTACAACGACTGTGGCGAATGCCCCTCGGTAGAGACCTGCAACGTCGGCGACGTCGTCGCGTCTGGGGCCTGCGGAGCGTGCGGGCTCATCACCAGCTCGTGCCAGCCGGACACCTGCCGATACGGCGACCCGGAGTGCGTGGAGCAATTCGTGTGCGAGGCCGACGGTGCCGAAACCGAATCACAACCGTGCGGCCCATGCGGCCTCGGCCAGCAGACGCGCAGCCGCACATGCGCCGAAGACCGATGCGACTGGTCCGAATGGAGCCCGTGGTCCGAGTGCGAGGGCCAAGGCTGCGAGCCCGGTACCGTCGACACCGACCGGTGCGGCGATTGTCAGCAGAGCGTGTGCACCAACACGTGCACGTGGACGCGATGCGGCATCGCGGACGACGCCGAGTGCATCGACGGCGTCCCCGCACGCCTCTGCGGAATCGGCTTCTGCGAGACGTGCTCCGGATGCCAGTGGGGCAACTGCCGCGTCGGGCTCTGCGGGCCCTAGCGCGCTGACCAACTTGAGGTCTCGGTCGAACGCATGCCAAACGCGTTTAACTGATTAGCTCTCGGGGCGCCGAGTCGCCACCGCGGCCCCCCAAGAGCACCGCAGCGACGCGCGCTATGCGTCGTCGCCGAACCCGGTGATCAAGTAGCCGCCGCCCTTCTCGGCGGTGGTCACCTCGAGCAACTTCCGCTTCTTCGCCTCGTCCAACAGCTGGGTGAACGTGCGGAAGCCGAAGTACGCCTCATCAAAGTGCGGGCGCTTCCGCTTCAGCGTCTGCTTCACGTACGACGCGTGAAGGTCGCCGTCGCGTTCGCGGAACAAGGCCTCGACCGTGTCGAGCACCATGTCGAGCGCGTCCTCCACATCACCGACCTTCGCGGCTGCGTTGGTCGCCTGAGCGGCTTCCTGCTTGCTGCTCTTCGCGTCAGCCTTGGAGTCAGGTTTGGCGTCGGGCTTCGTATCCGGCTTGGCCTCCGCCTTCGCGCCCGCCTTCGCGTCCGCCTTTGCCGCCGCGCGCGGAGCGGGTCGACCACCACGGCCCTTCGTCTCCGCCTTTGCCGCCGCGCGGTTCTTCCGCCGCACAAGGTCATCGTAAAAGATGAACTCGTCACAACTCTCGATGAGCATCGACGACGTCGCGTTCTTCACGCCGAGGCCTACCACGCGCTTGTTGTTCTCACGCAGCTTACGGACCAGCGGCGAGAAGTCGCTGTCACCGCTCATGATCACGAACACGTCGATGTGCTTGCGCGTGTAGCAAAGGTCGAGCGCGTCCACGACCAAGTGGATGTCCGCCGAGTTCTTGCCCGAGTACGAGACGTGGGGAATCTCGATGAGTTCGAAGCCCGCCTCGTGGAGGGGCCGCCGGTGGTCGGAGTAGCGCTTCCAGTCGGAGTACGCGCGCTTGATGAGCACCCGGCCTTTGTCGAGCATGCGCTCAAGCGCCAAGTTGATGTCGAACTCGCCGTAGCCGGCATCTCGCGCGCCGATGGCAAGGTTCTCGAAGTCGCAGAACGCTGCGAGGTTGGGTTCTTGATTCATAGGGTTCCGTTCGTCGGAATCGGGGCCGCGCCGAATGTGGCGCTGGCTCTCGATTTGGCAGGTATCATCGATGCCGTATCGTTTGTATCTTCGTCTACTTACCCGTCATCGCTCGAGCCCGGACCACGCTGCAAAGCGTACGCCCTACTCCTTCACGTACTCGGTCCAGTACGCCACGTGGTTGGACTCCGTGACCTCTTGTCCGGGCATCCAGTAGGCCGAGAATGAGGGGTCCTCGCCCTCTGCCGTGCCGCCGGGAGTCAGGCCCGCGATCCAGATCTGCCCCGTATCCGTGCTGCCACCACCCAGACGGCCGTACAGGCGATCCGAGGTGAAAGCGACCCACAGCGTGCCGTCCGCGCTCGTGGGCGCCCACTTGGGCCACGAGTTGGTCGTCCCCATCGGGCCATTCGCCCAGTCCATACGCACCGCGTCGCCACCGTAGGCGGGAACCATCCACACCGACGAGCCCACGGGTGCACCACCTACCGCGACGTCGCTCGTCGCACGGTTGAACACCACCCACCGGCTATCCGGAGAGAACGACGGGTAAAACAGGTTCTCTGGCGCACCGCCCGCCTCGCCGTTCTCGACCAACCACGACGCCGCGCCCCACTCACCGTCCGCCCCGCGACGGACACGCGCGAGCCCTGCGCTCGAGGTACCACCGGTTAGCGCGGACATCCCCGCAGTGCCCGCCGAAAACACGATCGTGTCATCGCGCGGGGACCACGCCGGATACGTCGCTGCCGTCCCCTCAGGACGCTGCAGTGTGTCGGTCACCACCGCGGTGTCGGTGTTCAAGATCACCACGTCATCACCCCGCGCGCCCGCCAAGTGCACGTTGTCCGGCCCGAACGAGGGGTAGAAGATCGGAAACCCAGCGGACGGTGAGATGTACTCGGTCCGCGCGTCATCGGTGCCCATCACGCCCAGCGTGCCAGCCGTGGGGAGGTTCGTGGCGAGCGTATAGGCCAAGCGTGATCCGTCCGGCGAGAGGCCGTGACAACCCACGCAGGGCAGCGTACCCGGCGTCAAGAACGGCTCCGGGGCCGGCTCATCCACGGGCAAGCGGACGATACCGCCCGCGCTGGGCGACCAGAAATACACCGCGCCGCCAATCGACGACGAGCTGAACTTCACGCGGACCGCTGCGCCCTCCGCCAGCTCGCCCGATGCTGTGACACGCGCCACCGAGATGCGGAGCGCACCATCACGAGTCTCGCTGATCCACCGGCTCCATACATCGGGATCCGGCTGCCAGCTCCAATCCGTGGTGTACACGTAGTGCACTCTGGAGTCGGTCTCCGCGGTCACGCGGTAACGGCCGTTCGCCGGCCCATCCCACTGAATGACCGGCGGGAACACATTGTTCGGCATCAGCGTATTGTCCGTCGGGTACAACACCTGTGGGCCGCTCTGCGCCCCCGCCTCGGCGGCTCCAAATGCCTCCGGCAACGCCTCGGCTCCGGGCACCACGATCACCTCGGGCTCCACCGCCACCACGTCGGGCTCAGCGTCCACCGACGCATCTCCGCTGCCGCTCGCATCCGAGGTGTCGCCGTCCGGCGCCACATCCTCGCCCACGTCCGCGGTTGCGTCGCGCGCGACGTCGGCCTCCACCACGTCGTTGGCCACGTCCACGGCGACGTCGCTTCGAACACGCTCAGTGTCGGCAGCGCCGGTGTCGGAGTCGCCACAAGCGACGGCCAACAACCCGATCGAAAAGAGCGCAGCAAGGCGTGGAAAGGCGGCAGGTGAAGCGGTTCGGGGCATCTCGTTCCTCAGCGGGCAGTAATGCGCGCAGAGTAGCGAGTTTTCCGACGTACGCGAAGCCCTTCACCCCTTACGTCAGAGCGACCGCCCGGCCCGCTTCGCGAGCCCTGCCTACTCGGGCGCGACCGCGCAGCAGCGGAAGCCGTAGTTCGGCAGCGCGGTGCCGCTCGTATCCGTCTCTCGGCTGCTGCATCGCAGGTTCAATTGCGGCTCGGCGAAGCTCCCGCCGAACAGCTCATTGCCGCTGCCGCTGGTGCTCCGCGTCCACTCTCGGAGGTTGCCGCTCATGTCGAGCACGCCGTCGCGCGACAGGCACTCCTCGAAGCTCCCCGTCGGCGCGGGGCCGTCCAGAGGCGGCGTGTTCACGCCATTGCACACGTCGCCGCCGTACACGCGGCCGTAGGGGTACGGGTCGCTGGTGTCGCCAAAGCAGGCGGTCTGCCACTCGAAGCTCGTGCACACGCGCTTCTCGGCGTTCGCGCAGGCGCTGGTGGCGTTGGCGAACGACGCGTTAGACCACGGCAGAACATCCGGGCGCGAGGTCGCGATGGTATTGTCCACGCCCGGGTCCGTCGCCGTCGCGTCTTGGCGCGAGGCCTCGTACGTATCGATGCAGAAGCGTGTCCCGCTCGAACGGTTCACCAAGGTCATGCCCGCGCCACAGGCGCTCACACCACACACCGGCGGATCATCGATGACACCGTTACAGTCGTTATCCACGCCGTCGCAGACCTCGTCGCCCTCGAACACGCAGGCGTCGTCGCCGTCGGGCACGTCGCCCGGGTCCACATCGCCGGTGTCCTCGTCCACGTCGTCGCCCACATCGTCCGCGTCGCCAGAGCCGTCTTGAGCGTCGTCCGCATCATCGGCGTCGAGAACGTCTTCGATCGCGTCCGGCACATCGGCATCGGACACATCATCGCTAACATCGCCGATATCGGCCACATCGTCGCTCACATCACCGACGTCGTCTCCGCCGGATCCGTCGAGATCGGTGTCGGTCGCTTCGCCGTCGACACAGCGGAAGAAGTCCAGGTTGCACACCTGCTCAGCCGGGCAGTCTCCATCGGCTTCGCACGGGATGTCCGCACCAAAATCGAGTTGGCACGCGGCCAGGAACGTGCACGCAAAAAGCGCGAGTAGGCGAAATTGGCTCATTCGCTGCTTCCTTCCTGTTCCCAGTTCGGCGCCACGACTTCGTCGTTGTTCATTCGCGCCATCGAGTAGAGCCCGAGCAGCACTACGATAGCGACAGCGGCGATCGCCACAAACCAAATCGGCCGAGTATCCGGCGGCTCCACGGCGCCGAGCTCAGGCGCGTATTCGGCGCGCAGGTGCTCGGGCAGCGTATCGAGGGTGCCGAGCACGCTGGAGTCGAGAACCTCCGGAGGGACATCCGGCTCTTCCTCGACGGGCTCATTCGACCGGGCGTCGCTCTCAAACGGGCTATCAAACGCGTCCCAGTTTTCCGCCGCGGGGCGTACCTCGGGGGCGTGGCTGACCCGTCGCGGCTCGGCTTCGGCATACGCGTCTGGGTGCGGCTCGCCTTCGTAGGCGTGCGCTTCCACCTGATACCCGTGAGCGTCTGCGTGGTGCGCGGGCTCGCCGTGGGCGTACCGCGGATCGTACTCCGAGCCGGCCGGTGCGTCGGCATCCTCATAGGTGGGGATGCGTTCGGGGACAGGCGACTCAGAGGCGAACCGAATCGGCGTGATATCGAGCACCTTGTCGAGCGCGCGGAGCTTGTCCGTCGCGCCCAAGTTGGAGAGCTCCGCCTGCACCAGCGCGAGCAAATCGGCGCCGTTGGGCTGCTTGCTCAGCACCACCAACAGGTCCGGCTCGATGCCAGGGTTCGGCAGCTCCTCCACGTACATGTGCAGCAGCCACTCCACGGCCTCAATGTCCCCGGGGGCACGCTTGAGACCTTGGGCGAGGATCACCGATGCACGCACCACGTCACCGCGGGCGTGCATGGATTTTGCTCGTTTAACGAACGTCATCGCGCGCTGCGCCGTTGGGAGGGAGCGCGTCGATTATGGGCAACAGGGACCACTAGTACGCGACTTGAATGGGCACCTGTGCGGCGGCGAACACCCACGCTTCCACGATGGAGACGTCCGGGTCCACGCCCGTGATGTGCTGGACCGCGTTGGCGGCGACCAGCTCTGCGGTCAGTTCGCTCGGCTCCCGCTCCGCCAGGTCGGCGACCGTGCTCACACCGGCGGCCATCAGCAGCGTGGCGGCCTTCGGTCCCACACCCTCGATCTGCAGGAAGTCACACATGCGCGTGATGTCGTGCAGCTCCGAGGCGGGGATGCCGGTGACCTGCGCGAACGAGTTACGCTCGTCGACCGTATCGACGTTACGCAGCAGGTCTTCGGTGGTCTCGAACCCGAATCGGGTGAACTCCGAAACCATCAACGGCGTGAACGCGTCGCTGATATCGGCGAGGAAGTAGTGCGATGCGTGCGCGGGCGCGCCGGCAGCGAGGCTTAGGGCGAGGAGCGACCCACAAAGCAAGAGGCGGGGACGGTTGATTCTCATGAGCTCTAGCGCGACACGCGGACGTCGGATGGGAAGAAGATGCTCACACCGACGGAGCCGACGATGTGATTACGGAAGCGTTCTTCCACAGGGCCGGGCTCGGGTCGAGCGCCGCAGCAGAATTGTTGGGCATCGGCGCTTGAGTACAGGTAGTCCTGGAAGAGCACGTTGATGGCGAGCTTGTCCATGATGAACGTGCGCAGGCCCACGCCGATGGCGGGCGCGAACTCGAACCCGGCGAGGTCGTCGGAGTCGCTCGTCACGACGACGCCACCAACACCGGCGGTCAGGTACATGTCCCAGTGCAGGATATGCCCGAGCATGTTCAGCTTGCCGTGGATGGGGACCAGGCTCAGGTGGAAGTCGGCCATGAGCAGCGGCGTCGCGTACTCCAGGCTGGGGCGCTCGCTACCGGCGATCTCTCCCGAGATCTCGTCGTAGTTACGCGCGATGCTGGTGTTGAGGTTCACACCGCCCAAGTTGGCGTTCACACCGAGCGCGAACGCGTTGGTGAGGTGGTACCGCGCGGCCACCGACAGGAACAGCGTGCGCTGGTAGACCGGCGCGATGCTGGTGCCGATGGACGGCGCGAGCTCGAGGCGGTCGGAGCGGTACAGGAGCTGGCGGCGAACCACGGGTCCAGACTGCAAGCTGCGCGACTGCGCCGCGACGTCGGCCGCGAACACGGTCAGCGCCAGGAACGCGAAGACGAACGAAATAGGAAGCCGACGGTTCATCACTCGCCTCCTTCGTCGTCGTAGCGATACTCAAAGTTGAACGGCAGCATGATGGTCAAGCCGATGGAGCCGGTGACGGTGTTGGTGAACGAGTTGCCGGCGCCGGGCAGCTCTTCGATGCTGAGCCGGTCGCGGAACTCGGTGTTCAGACCGAGCCAGCGGTTGAAGTACAGGTTCACGCCGACCGCGGCGGTGCCACCCACGTGGATGCCGCGCTGCGAGTCGATCGCAACCGGACCGCCGACGACGTACAGGTCGAAGTAGCCGATGGTCTTATTGAAGAGCACCAGCTTGCCGTACGCCGGAACGAAGCCGACCTCGAGGCCGGCCACCATGGTCAGCGGCGCCAACTCCGGGATGGCATCCGTCGCCGTGATCACCTCTTCGTAGACTTGGGTGGTACCACCCAGGCCTTCGTTGAAGTCGAACCACTCGAAGATACCGCCGATGTAGAGGCGTTCGCTGATGTTGTAGGTCAGCGAGCCGCCGACCGACCATTGGCGAAGCACGGCGTCGTTCAACGTCGAAGCGATTCGCGGGGTCAGCTGCAGGCGGTGGCGACGAAGCATAGGCTTCGGCTGGATCACCGTAATGGTGCCGTCCTCGACCTGTTGAGCCGAGGCGCCATCCGGCATCGCTAGCAGCGCGATCATCGCCGCGACGAGCGCGGCTGCGAGAGGGGTCTTATGCATGCATTCCTCGGTCCGCCTCACGAGAATTCTCGAGGCGAGTGACCCGCAACGCGGGGCCCACCACAGCGGTCATCGTGACCACTTTTGCGCTCGGGAGGCGGGCGGAATCTACCACGCGGAATTTCTCCGTCGCAAGCACTTCACCAACTGGCTGTCGCGAATCGCACATCCGCCCCCCGTGGGCGCCACTTCCCTACTCGACCGGCTGGCCCATCAGCGGCTCAGGATCGACCGCATCGCCGCCCCGAACTCCCAGTTGGAAGTGCAGGTGGGGACCCGTGGAGCGGCCCGTCGAACCGACCTCTCCGATCACTTCGCCCTGCGTCACCACATCGCCGGGCGACACGTGGACGCGCGACAAGTGGAAGTACTGACTCCGCCACTCGCCCGCGTGGTCGATCACCACGCAGTTGCCCGTTCCGCCATCGCACCAGCCGCCCAACACCACCGTTCCCGACGCCGTGGCCAACACGTTGGTCCCCGTCGGCGCGCCGTAGTCCGTTCCCCGGTGCATGCGTCCGCGCGCGCCCGTGATCGGGTCGATACGCGGCCCGAACCGGCTCGTGATGCGGGGGTTCTCGATCGGAACAGCGAAGCGATCCGTGTTCGACCGACGGCGCGCCGCCTGCTCGACCGGCGGCCCAGCGACCGCCTGGACCGTCACCATCGTGCGTGGCGGCAGCGTGGGCGCGGCCTCCACGAGCACAACGTGCCGCTCTTGGATGTCCGGGCCGCCGACCCCTTGGGTCACACCGGACGTCTCGCGGGCCAGTGAGCGCGTGGTGATCTCGCCACTCATCGCGTTCAAACTGCCCGTCGCCGTCGCCAGCCCCACCGCCGCTTGCGCGCTCTCGATCGCCTCCGTGGGCAAGCGTCCGGCGCTCACCAACTCGAACGAAGAAGGGGCAACGTCGGGCCGCGCGGTCGTGCTCATCACACCGCAACCCGTCAAAAGCACCAGCGAAATGGCAGTGGTCAGTCTCACGATCATGCCCCGATCCTATCCCCTCCCACTCGGCGTCGCAAAAACTCGCGCACGAAACCACACATGTCGGACAATTGCCGCGGAGCACTGTGCGCCACCGCAACCCACCAGCGCCGCCGTCCTCTCGCTCGAACCGCCTCGCGACTGCTCCACTTACCCCGGCTACGCGGTGGCCGCCCGCTCTTCGCGCGCCTTGCTCATGCCCGCTTTGGCGCCTTCGACCAGTCCCTTGATCAACGCCGCCACCGCCGCTGCGACCGCCGCCTTGAGCGCCGATTTGGCCGCCACGGCGAGCGTCTCACGAAGTACGACAAGCAAGTACCTAAGAATAACGGCGATCATTAGAGCTCCTCATGCAGAGTAGACCTGTTCACCCTAGGCTCGTGATGGCCTTGCGGCAAGGTGGTGGCAGTCCGTCGCGAGGCGTGGTCTGCTTCGCGCTCGCGCCCTCCGGAGCCCATGCCGTCTCGCCTCGCCAGCACAATCCGCCATCCCGCGCTCGCCCCGGTATCGAATCTCGTACTGGCCGCCGTCGCCCTGCTGATGCTCACGTTCCCCAGCGCCGTGCACGCGCAGGCGCGCTTCGCGCTCGAGCTGGATTTGGGCGGCCAGCTCGCCCTCTCCCCTTCCCGCCACGGGTTGGTCGCGCTCGACGTCGACTCCGGCGCGGGCGACACCGCCGTCGGGACGCCGCGACTGTCCAATTGGACGAATACGCCTGGACTGCACTTGGGCGTGACGGCGCTCGTCTCCACCATGGAGGTTCGGTACCGGTTTGAGGGCTTCGGCTGGCGCGGCGAACGACCGCTCTGCGTGGGCGACCGGCTGGCGACCGAGCTCCCGACCGGCGAGGTCGACGACGCCGAGGTTCGCTACAACTGCCAAACGGGAGACCGCGTGGACTTGGCGGACAGCACGCGGGCCCTGCGCATGCACCACCTGTCGGCGGGCCCGCGGTTCTACTTACGGCGGCGTCCGCGGGTCGTGGTCCGAGACGGGCTCACGGTGGAGCGCGAACGCACACAGCTGTACGCCATCCCGTTCTTGGGCGTGACGCTCGCGCGCTACGAAGATCCACACCTGGGGCCCCGCGTCGGCGGCGGGTTCCACGTGGGCGCGGGCGCGGGCGCGGAGTTCCCGCTGGAGCGCCGAATCTCGCTCGTCGCCGACCTGCGCTACACCGCGTCTTTCGTGAGCGCGGCCGCCTCCGCTCAGGCGCGCGCCCGACGCGCGATCGCCACCGGTCGCGGCCCGTTCGGCGCGCTGTTCGACGGCTTCCACCGCGTCGGCGCCAACATCGGTGTCCGGTTCGACTTCCGCTGACGTTCGCCCCAACCCGCCATGATCCCCGACTTCAACGAACGCGTGCGGCGCGTGACCCAAGCGATTCCGTCCGGACGCGTGCTCTCTTACGGCGACGTGGCCACGCTCTGCGGGAGCCCGCGGGCGGCGCGAGCGGTCGGCAACGTGCTGCGCGGGACCGGCGGCATCGACCTGCCCTGGCACCGCGTGATCAACGCGCAGGGGCGGATCTCGGGCAAAGGCGATGTGTACCGCGCCGACCGACAACGGCGACTGCTTGAGAGCGAAGGGGTGGTGTTCAACGCGTCGGGCGCGCTCGACATGAAAGCGCTGCGCTGGGACACCGACGGCGCGCCGAACTTCCTGTCACCACAAGACGACTTCCACACGCCGCCGGAGGACTGGGACGACGAGCCGGACCCCGACGAAGCGCTCCACGGTTAGCCCCACGGTTAGCCCCACGGCGCGGCGTTGTTAGGGCAGTCGCCCGACCGCAAACACCGTCACGCCGTCCACCTCAGTCCGGTAGATGCGCTCCGGAGACGACGACGCCATCAGCGCCCAATCGGACGCCACGTCGTACAGCTCTGGGAGGGTATCGTCGAACGAGATCACGATGGCGTCCGCTTCGCCGAGACTCACGACCGCCGTGTCTGGCGGCAGCAGGCCGAGCGTCGCGTATCGCTGCATGACCGGCCGCACCTCCCACGCGTTCGCGAGCACAGCGAACCGTCGCGCTCCACTGTTCACCGCGAGGCGGAGCGGTGCGATGGGCACGGGGCCATGGGGGTAGCGCGAATAGCCGCGCAGCGTCGCCCCGTGCGTTCCGCCGACGACCCCAGACCGGTAGGCTTCCCAGACGCCATCGCATCGCGACACGTCCGCCGCGGAGATGACCGCGAGGACACCGAGCCACATCGCGAACATGGCCAAGCGGTGGTGGGACGATACCACGCCGCCTTCCGCGGGTGCGGCGACACCCCCGCGGGTCACAACACCAGCCAGGAGGTCGGCGGTGATGCGAACGGCGGCGCTGACGACGGTGCCAGCGGCGAGCACACAAGCGACGGAGAGCAAGAGCAGCAGGTCCGCGCCGCCATGAAACACCGAGCGCAGCAGCACGGGCAGAATAATGCCCCACAGCGCGAACGCGACCCACTCCTGACGCACGTCGGCGTCGTTCCATCCACGCGAGTTCGCCTTTGTGGGCGTGCCGCGAAGCCGGAGCAGCGGCAGCCCAAGCCCGGCGAGCCACAGCGGCGCTGGCGTGGTCACGAACAGCAACAGCACCGGCGTCCATGGCCACATTCGCGCTTGGCCCCAGCGTACTCCTTGCACCAAGAACGGCTCCGCCGGACGCTCTACCCAGACGCCCATCATCTCGACGGCACGCTCGGCGCTGTCGTGATGCAGCCAGGGCGCCAGCGCGACGAACACGGCCGCACACACGAGCGGGAGCGCCAACGTAAAGACGCTGGTGCTGCGAATGCCCACCAAGCCTGCACGCAGCGTCTCCGGCTTGACCAACACGAGCCAAGCCAGCGGCAACAACGTGAGCCAAACGGGCAGGCCTAGCGCCAACGCGGCGCCGCCGAGGAACGCCGCAGGACCAAACCAGCGCGGGTCGTCTCGGGTGAGCATCACCATGCGCCACAGCAGGAGTGTGCCCGCGAGCATGAAGATGCTCGGCGACGCGACGGTGACCGCCGCCCAGAACCGCGGCACGCACCACAAGAACACGACGGACGCGACGCCCCCGCGAGGCCCCGACATGCGGGCGCCCCAAACGTACACGAGCCAGGCGACCAAGCCGGAGGCGAGCACCGCAGCGAACCGCGCGCCGAACACCGCGTCGCCGCCGCCTAGCAAGCTCGCGATATACGGAGCGCCGTACATCAGCCCGTTTCCGTCGGCGAAAGCCGCTTGCAGCGCCTCCGGCGTACCGGTTTCACGCCAGTGCGAAAAGCGCTCCGCGCCGTCGACCAGCCAGAGCGACCACAGGTTCAAACCGCGGAAGCCGCCGAGCGTGCCGAGCAGCATGGTGATAGCGGCGAGCACGGCCGCGACGATGGGCTGGCGACCTCTCATTCGGCTTCCTCCACGACGCCGCGGAGCGTGGCCACGAAGCAAAAGTGTTGCTGGGCCACCGACTCGGCCGAGATATCGAACGCGACGTCGACGGTGGTCGGCAGCTCCCGTTCGGGGTCTGCGTCTCGCAATGCGTCCGGCACGTCGATTCGGGCGGCCATTCCGCCGCGGCGGTAGCGCTGCACGCGGTCCACAACGGACACGCCGTCCACGGTCGCGGACCACCGAACTTGACCGTCGTTTCCTGAGCTGGCCGCCGCATCGGATAGGTAAGTCGTGGCGACCAACACGCGGCCGAGCGGAACGTCGTCGAACGCGATGCGCAGGGTCCCCTCGGCAGTCGGATGTGCCCAAATACACTCTGTGGGCCGGCCGCGGACCACGACGGACGCGACCCCAACAAAGTTCCACGCCTCGGGTCCGCAGAACCACCGCCCGAACATCCAGGCGTCGCAGGGGCGCTCTACGCCCTCCCCGTCGAGCACCGAAACGCGGGCGTGCCGAAGCTCATCTTGGAACCGTACGTCCACGAACTCGGCGGCGTCCACTTGGGCGGTTTCGGTCACGCCCCAGCGTCGCCAAACGCCATCGCGCTCAGCCTCCCCGAACGCGCCAGCCGGTCGCGCTTGCACGGACTTGGTCACGACGGACTCCGCGCGGTCCGGCACGCCGACCGTCCAGGGCGGTTGTGTCAGCGCGTTGTGGGGCACACCCGTCGGCCACATGAGGTCGACGCCGTACACGCGCAGCACAGTGTCCGCAGAGACCGACGCGGGTGGCGCGGGGTTGTTGCGCGGCACGAGCGCGATCATCCCCACCGTGACGGCGAGGATCACGCAAGCGAGCGGGGCGTACGGCGCATGGGGTTGAGGCTCTGCGGGCATGGTGGCGCGAGGTAGTACGGCCCAGATAGTGGGTCAATCGGCGCCGCGGCTTCGGCGAGTCCCGGCGGCCGATTTTGCCGCAAGAGACGAGTTGCTAGCGCTCGTTGGCAGCCAGCGAGCCGGCCGCGATGGCCGCTTCGATAACATCGGCCGAGAGTCCGACGCGTTGTGCGGTCGCGCGTGTGTGCTCGCCGAGCAGCGGCGGCGGCTGTTTCTCCAGACCGGCGATTCCGCGGCTCGTCGGCGGGAACACCTGCAGCCGATCTTCGGGTGTCTCGCGAATCGCCGAGCGGGCGCGGAACAGCGCGTCTGCGACCACTTGGTCGAGCGGCTTGATTGGCTCCACGCACGCGTCCAGTTCGCCGAAGATGACGGTCCACTCCGCGAGGGTCTTGGAACCGATGACGCCCTGAATGCGCTCGATGGCGGCTTCGGCTTCGGCGCCGGACACCAGGCCATCGCCGATCCACTCGGGGCGCTCGATCGCGTGAACGAACTGGCCCCAGAACTTGGGCTCCAGCGCGCCTACAGCGAGGTATCCGTGGTCGGAGGTCGTGTACACGCGGTAGCACGGGTACGCGCCGGTCAGCGCGTCCGCGCCGCGTTCCGGCAGCACGCCGGTCGCCGAGTAGCTGCTCACGACCGGGCCGAGCATCGAGAGCACGCCTTCGGTCATCGAGATGTCGAGCGTGGCGCCGAGGCCGGTGCGCTCGCGACGGAACAACGCGGCCGCGATTCCGAACGCTGCGTGGAGCGCGCCGCCGGCGATGTCGCCGACCTGAACGGACGGAATTCCAGGTACGTCGCTGGCCGGGCCGGTGAGGCCGAGCATGCCAGAGCGCGCGAGGAAGTTGATGTCGTGGCCGGCGCGCGAAGACAGCGGGCCGTCTTGGCCGTAGCTCGAGATGGAGCAGACGATCAGGCGGCTGTTGATGGTGCGGAGCGCCGCTGGGCCCACGCCCAATCGTTCCAGCACTCCGGGACGGAAGCTCTCGATCACAACGTCGGCGTTCGCGACGATACGTCGAAACAGGTCGAGGCCGGCTTCGGACTTGAGGTCGAGGCCGACGCTCTCCTTGCCGCGGTTCAGCGACTCAAAAAATGCGCCGTACCCACCGTCGCACATCTCAACGACCGGAGGGGTCCAGCGGGCGTAGTCGCCTCCCTTGGGTGCCTCGATCTTGATGACGCGCGCGCCCAGGTCGGCGAATAACATCGTCGCGAACGGGCCCGGCAGCAGCCGGGTCAGGTCGACGATGGTCACCCCGCGGAACGTGTCCGGTCCGAGTAAATTGCTCATCTGGCACGCTCCCGGGGTTCGCGCTCTTCGGCGCGGTTCTCAAAGTGCCACTCGAAAGCCGAGCGACCGATCGTCGGCTAGCCGGCGGCCAGGGACAGGACGTTCTGGAGCTTCATCGCGAGGCCCATGTCGCCCGACACCTTGATCTTGCCCATCATGAACGCCTGCATCGGGTTCACGGAGCCGTCGAGGATACCGGTCCAGTCGCTGGCGGTCATCGCGATCGTCACGTTCGCGTCATCGCTGGCGCCTTCGGTTACGAACGGAGCGGTCGCGCCTTCACGGAGGTCGATGGCCCACTGGCCGCCCTCGTCGCCGCTGATGTCGAAACCGAACACCGCGTTGACGCTGGTCGCCTTCTCGGGGTTCTTCGCGATGTTCTCGCCAATCTTCTTGAAGGTATCGGCTGCTGCCATGAGATTCTCCGTTTGTGGTTCAAAAGATGTGAGCATTCGCTCGTTGCCGTGTGGCGATTAGTCCGCGCGGCTCGGGAGGTCAACGCGGGCCTATCGCCCGGTAGTGCCGCCAAACGTAGGCGGCTCCGGTGAACCGCTCGGCGGCGGCTCCCAGGTCTGGATGTCACGCCCGCGAAGCGCACCATCCGCAGGCCCTTGAACGCCGGGCGCGATCGGTTGCGCGGCGCGCGGGCGACCTGGACGATTCACCGAGGGGCGCTCGGGCTCAGCGGCCGGCGGTTGGCCGGTCGGCGGTGTCGGGACCGCGATCGGGATGACCACGCCGGTCGGACCGTCGCCGCTGCCCTCCATCATGATCTGCAGGCCCTGCGCGGGCGGCTGCGCGCCGGCGGGGGCCCCGAGCGGGTAGTCCGTCTGTCGGACCGAGAGTCGATACGGGCGGGTGCAGGGCTCGCCGTCTTGCAACACCACGCGGGCGGAGTAGACGCCCGCCGGCAGGTCGAGCGCGGCCGTCTCCGACTCGCCAATTCCGCCGTTGTTCGCAAACGCGACCGCGGCGCCATCGGCGTCCATCAGCTCAAGCGTGTAGTCCGCCGGTGCGTTGGGCTCCAAGCGGACCGTGACGCTGCGGTAGGTCACATTCGCGCCGGAGTCGCCGAACACCTCGAACCAGAAACGGTCCACATCCCCGGGCGGGAACGCGTAGCCCATCGCGTATGGAGCGACCGTCTCGCCGAGCCAGACGCCAACGTCGGCGCCCTCCCCGATTCCGGCGTCGACCGCGTCGTACGGGTCGATGGGCGACCGGGGCTCGAGCGTATCGTTCGGCTCAACCTCCCAGTTCGTGCCCTCCAGCAGCTCAAAGTGCAGCAGATAAGGCTCGGCAGCGGTGGTCTGGAACGACGCGGCGCCGACGCTGAACGCGAAGCCGCGCTGCGCGTCCACGCGAAGTGAGCACAGCATCTCTTGCTCGCCCGGCCCGCCCGCATCGATCACCAAACGTCCGACGTCGCCGCCGGTGACCCGTACGGACAAGTCGACGCCCTCGGGAGACTCAACGAGCAGCCGCACCAACGCCGGCTCCTCGGTCGACAGCATGTAGTGATCTTCGTCGCCGGATCGATGAATGTAGCCGTTCACGACGCCAATCTCGGGGATCAGCGTGGGGTTCTCGGGCGAGTCGTTCGGCTCGAGTTCGATCTGTCCGCTCAGCCCCGGCAAGCGCCGCAGCGCCAGTCGATACGGAGCCGCCTCGTTGGCGCCTTCTTGGCTGCGTACTTCCAGGCGAATGTCTCCGACCGCCGGAGCGGCGAAGTTCGGGAACGTGAGCGCCTCGCCCGCTGCACCCGAAAGACGGGCGAGCACGGTGCCTTGAGCGTCGAGCGCGCGGACCTCGATGGCCACACCCTCCACGGCGTCAATGGCGACGCCGAAGCCTGGCACATCGCCCCACGCACCAGCGGGAATCCGGAAGATATCGACGTCGTTCGGCGCCGAGATACAGCCGACCGCGGTGCCAGGAACGGACGCGAAGACCGCGCTCGGGTTGGCGACATCATCGGGCTCGCGAGCGAAGCCGCACGGCGCGGGCGCCTCGGTCGACTCGACCAGCAATGTGTACTCCCCCGTGCCATGTACCGAGACCATCGTCGACGCGGTGCGCGCGAGCGACGGCACGTCCACTCCGGCGAAGTCCGCCTCCGAGACACTATCCAAACGGTAGCCGGTCGCGTCTTGCGGGCGGAAGAGCTCCACGTGCGAGATGCCCGTGCCCTCTACCCGCAGCGACACGTTGCCTGCGCCGGCCGCCAGCACAAACACGTCCGGCGAGCCGGTCGCGTCGGCCGAGATCGGTCGCCCAACATTGATGGTGTCAGCGGCGTCGAACGTATTGTTCGGCTCCGTCTCCGGGAGGTACGACACCACGGGCGCCGCGGGCGCGGAGCCCTCGGCGACGGGCTCTCCACTCCCCTCCGCTGGGGCCACCGGGTCTGCCCCGAAGAACCCACAACCTGACGTGGCGAACGCCACTGCGACTAGCACTGAACGCGTTCGCCTAACCATGTCGTTCTCCGCCTAGTGGCGCGAATTGTAGGTTTCCACGAGCTCCGCCGTGAAATCACCACCGTCGGGGCCGACCAACACTGCGCTGCTCTGCAGCACGTAGGTGCAGCCGTTGGCCGACGAGTACTCTTCCACGATGACCATCATGCGGTCGGCGATCTGGCGGGTCGCGTTGACCTCGGCCTCGCTGAGCTCCACCTGGTTGGTCTGGAAGGCTTCCTGAAGGGCCGTCACGCGCTGCTCGTACTCTTCGAGCCGCTCCTGACGCTCGGCGGGCGAGAGCACAGCGATCTGCGTCTCCAACTCAGCCATCCACTCTTCGAGCTCGGTCTGCTGCACGTTGATCTGCTGTTGCCGACGCTCAAGCTCGGCCGTCAGGTTCTCGAGGGCCTCTTGGCCTTCGTCCACCGACGCGAGCGCCGCCTGCAGGTCGACCGTGCAGATGCGGCTGTCCTGGGCGAACGTTGAGGCACTGAACAGGAGCGTCGCCGCGGCGACGAATACGAGTGAGAAGTTCTTCATTGTCGTTACCTGGATGTGCCCGCTCGTTAGAACGACGGGCCAATGCTGAAGTTGAATACGGTCGCGCGTTCGTCTTCGCGGCGCTGAATGGGGAAGCCCCACTCGAACCGCAACATGCCCAAGGGGCTCTGCCATCGAAAACCAAACCCGAGGGCAGTACGCAAGACCAAGTTGTCTTCCTCGTCGCCGAAAGCGTCGAGGCGGAAGGAATAAGGATCGTCGACCGCGAACGCATTCCCTGCGTCCGCAAACACGACGCCGCGGATGCCTACTGCATTCACCAGCGGGAACTCCAATTCCAGGTTCAGGAGCAGCTCGCGCGTACCGCCGTCCACCACGTCCACAATGTTCGACGCCGGGTTCGAATCGCTGCTCGAGGCCGGCACACGCGGTCCCAGGCTGAATTGCTCGAATCCGCGAACGCTGTTCGGGCCACCGGGGTAGAACCGCTCCGACACGGGCACGATCTCGTTCGGGGCGGTCGCGCCGACGTAGCCCATCTCGAAGTTGCCTCGCAGAACGAATCCGCGGAACCAACGACACGCGCCTTGCAGCACGCGGCCGCGCCCGACGGACGCCTCACCGCGCTCGACGCAGTCTACGAAGCGCGGCTGGGTGTACACCCGAGCGATGCCGCGTACGCGGTCGAACTCGAAGTCACTGCCCCAGGCGGCGTCCGCCAGTTCATTGTTGACCGACAGGTAGTAGCCACGGGTGGTGGTCACACGGTCGTTGCGGCGGTCGAGCGAGACGCCCGTCGTGAGGCTCGAGGTGAGCCCGTCTTGATACAGGCTCGACGACCGGGTGCTGGTCACGTTTCGCAGCGCCACGCTCTCTACGCGGTAGCCGCCGTAGAACGTGAGCGAGCGCCAGAAGGCGTGATCTTGGAACGGTCGGTAACCCAGCGACAAGCTCGCGCCGCGCGAGAGGCGGTCGAAGTTCGAGTACTGCAGCGAGCGGTTGAAGATGTCCGTCTGCAGCGACACGCGCGAGCCCCAAAGGTGCGGCTCGGAGAACGTGAGGACGAACAGCTGGCGGACCGAGCTGAACATCGCGTTGAGCGTCAGGCTCTGGCCGCGGCCCATGAGGTTGTTCTCACTCACCTGCGCGGTGGCCAGGAAGTTCTCGACGGACGAGAAGCCTGCGCCAATTTGCAGCGAGCGAGTGTGCCGCTCCACGATCTCGACCTCAAGGTCGATCAGGTTCTGGCCGAGCGCCGAGGGACGCTCGCGAATGGTGACGTTCTCGAAGAAGCCGAGTTGGCGGATGTACAGCTTGGAGCGCTCCAGGTCGGTGACCGAGTACAGGTCGCCCTCCTCGATGGCCATCTCACGGCGCAATACGCGGTCGCGGGTGCTCGCATTGCCGACGAAGCGGATACGGCCGATGTACGTGAGCTCGCCGCGCTCCAGGTCGTACGTGATGTCGATCGTGTCGCTTTCGGGGTCCAAGTTCGTGAGCAGGTTCACGTTCGCGAACGCGTAGCCCAGGTCCTTGTAGTGGTTCTGCATGCGCTCGATGTCTTCGCGCACAGCCGAGGAGCGGAACGTTTGTCCGGCCTCCAGTTCCACCCGCTCCATCGCCTCGGCGGGTGCTTCGAGCAGCTCGCCGGAGACGCCCACCGACGAGACCGTGTACTGGTCGCCTTCGGTGAGCGGGATGGTCACGAAGATGCTCTCGCGGTCGCGGCTCAGCTCTACAACCGGGTCCGACACCGCCACGTCCAAGTAGCCGTTGTCGTAGTACAGCACGCGGATGGTCTGCAGGTCGGACTCCAGGTTGGCCAAGTCGAACTTGCCCGTGCCGGCGATGAACGACAGGAAGTTGCCCGGCCGCGTCTGCATGTAACGAACGATCTCGCTGTCTTCGAGCGCCTCGTTGCCTAGGAGCGTGACCGATGCGACGGAGATCTTGGCGTACTCAGCGATCAGGAAACGCACGGTGACGCTGCCTTCGCGGGCGGGCTCGATCTCGTAGTCGACCTCGACCAAGAAGTAGCCCTTCTCTCGGTACAGGTCTTCGAGCGCGCGGGCCGTGCGTCGGACGGCGCTCTCGTCGAGGATGGCGCCCACGCGCAGGTCGAGGACCTCGTTGAAGTCGTCTTCGCCGAGCTTCTGGTCGCCTTCGTATTCGATGGCGGCGATGGACGGCTTCTCGACGACGATGAACGTCACGACGACGCCATCAGGGCCGGGCTCCGCGTCTACCTGAACGTCGTCAAAGACGCCGAGGCCGTACACGGCGCGGACGTCGTCACCGACGGCGCGGGGGGTGAGCATGGTGCCTGGCACGATGCGAATCTGCCGACGAATGGCTTCGTCTTCGACCCGTCGGTTGCCCTCGATGAGCACCTCGGAGACGTTGTACGCTTCCGGCGCGGCCTGCGCGACCGCCGCAGCGGGCGCGATGACGGCGCTGAGGCCCATGCACAATGCGACGCTGAGCACGGTCCAGAGGACCGCGTTCGCGGTGGAACGATACGAATAGGTCACAGGCGCGCCCCCGCTGCGAGCGCTTCGGAGGCGCTGTTCGTGAGCAGGCGCCCGTCGGCCATCTGCAGTCGGCGCGAAGCGCGCGCGCCAAGTTCGGCGTTGTGTGTCACCACGACAATCGTGGTGCCAAACTCGCTCGTAATCTCTTGAAACAACTCAAAAATCGCGTTTCCTGTTTTGGCATCCAAGTTGCCGGTGGGCTCATCCGCGAGCAGCAGTTTGGGCTGCATGACCAACGCGCGGGCCAGCGCCACGCGTTGTTGCTCGCCACCCGATAGCTCACCTGGACGGTGGGTCATACGGTCGGCGAGCCCTACCCGCTCCAAGAGCGAGGCGGCGCGTTCGTGCGCCTCTTTGCGCGGCTCACGAGCGATCAACGCCGGCATCGCGGCGTTCTCGAGCATCGTGAACTCGGGCAACAGGTGGTGGAACTGAAACATGAAGCCAATCGTGCGCCCGCGGAACCGCGAGAGCGCGTGGTCCTTGAGCTTGAACACGTCCGTGCCGTCGAACACCACGCGGCCCGAGGTCGGCTTATCCAACGTTCCGAGCAACTGCAGTAGCGTCGACTTACCGGCGCCGCTGCGGCCCATGATGCTCACCGACTCGCCACGGGCGAGCTTGAGATCGATCCCGCGCAGGACGGCGATTTCCTGTTCGTCTTTGACGAAGGTCTTGGTCAGGCCCTCGACGATCAGGAGCGGTTGTTGGGGGGATTCGGGAAGCACGCGTTAGTCGTGGCGCAGCGCCGCTGCAGGGTCGAGTCGAGCAGCCTGCAGGGATGGAAATAACGTCGCGACCGCGCTGATGGCCAAGGCGCCCGTGGCAATCACGGCGACCTCAACCCAACTCAACTCCACGGGCACGCGGTCGATGTAATAAACGTTGGGGTCAAGCGGGTAGCCCACGTACACCAGATAGGCCACCAGTCCGAGCCCTTTCGCTAACCCGATCAGCGTGCCCGCGATGCCGATGCCCATCCCCTGCACGAAGAACACGCGCTGAATGTCGCGGCCGGATGCCCCCATCGAGCGCATGATCGCGATCTCGTCGGACCGCTGGATCACGATCATGATGAGCACGCAGACGATGGCGAAGCTCGCTACCAGTACGATGATCATCAGCAGCAGCCCGACCACGCGCTGCTCGAGCTTCAGCGCCGAGAACAGGCGCTCGTTCAGCGACATCCACGTGGCGACCTTGATCTCGCCGCGGCCGGCAGCCGCAAACCGAGCGGTCAGCGCGTCCGCGACCCGCTGGGCGTCATCCATGCCGTGGAGCCGCACTTCGATGCCCGTGACCGTGTCCGGGTCCACGTTCAGGAAGCGTCGCGCCGACGGCATCATCACGTAGACCATCGTATTGTCGTATTCGTACAAGCCGGTGTGGAACACGCCCACGACGCGGTACTGCCAAGCGCGCGGAATCGGCCCGGTCGGGCCAACGTCGCCGTCCGGATTGATGACCTGAATCTGGTCGCCCACGCCCACGCGAAGCGTGTCGCGCAGCTCGGTCCCGATCAGGATTCCGGGCATCGCTTCGCGCGGGATCGGGCCACTTCCAGGCATCTCAGGGAGCGCCGGAGGGCCGACACCGCCGGCTGCTTCCCGCGCTGCGTCTCGCTCTTCCAAGCTCGGCGGACCGGGCGTTCGAGACGCTTCAAGCTCAGCGAGGGACGGCGGACCGGGCCGACGCGCGGGGGGCTCTACTCGGTCAGCCGCGGTATCGCCTGAGCCCGTGCCGTCGGAATCCGCTCCGGAGCCTTCGCCGAGCTGAGCAGCGATGACCGCTTCCATGCGCGCGCGAGCGTCTTCGAGTTCGGCGCTCTCCGCTTCGAGCCGAGCCCGCAGCCGTGCGGCCGATTGCTCGATCTCCTGCATGTCCAGGTCGCGCTCGTACGCGTCGAAGTCGCGTGAATCCATGAGCGCAGCGTCGGGGTCCTCAAGCCAGGCGAGGTCCCCTTCGACCATGTACGAGACGATCTCGGAGGCCGACGCCGCGCGGTCCGGCTCGATGCCGCGAAGCACAACGCCGGAGTAATTCGTCGCCGACGCGATCATCACGTCGGACTCGATGAACGGCGACGCGCCCTCGACCCCCGGAGCGCCGTACACGATCTCGGCGGCGGACTCGAAGCCAGTGAGCTCGCGACCGCTCTCGCCCGTGATGAGCAAGTGCGCCTTGGTCCCCAGGATCTTGGTGCGCAGGTCACCCTCAAACCCGTTGAGGATGGCCAACACGAAGATGAGCGCCGCGACGCCGACCGATACAGCGGTGATGCTGATCGATGTGATCGCAGACGGTCGCCGGGGCCGGCGGGTGGAGGCGAGGTATCGCCGTCCTATGAGCCACTCGAATGGCACGCGTTGCGCCGGGGTGGAGGAGGTGTGTCGCGCCCAAACGGCCGACAACACGATAGCGAGAACCGCGACTACTCGGGACGTAGGTGCGGGAACAGGATCACGTCACGAATGGACGCGCTATTGGTCAGAATCATCATCAAGCGGTCGATGCCGATGCCCTCGCCAGCTGTCGGCGGCATGCCGTACTCCAGCGCTCGGACGTAGTCCTCGTCCATGGGCATGGCCTCGTCGTCGCCAGCCGCGCGGGCCTTGAGTTGGTCCGCAAACCGGCCGTACTGGTCCTCGGGGTCGTTGAGCTCCGAGAAGCCGTTCGCGACCTCCTTGCCCGCGATGTACATCTCGAACCGGTCGGTGACCGTCGGGTCCTCGTCGTTCGGGCGCGCCAGCGGAGACACGCTCGTGGGGTGCGCGGTCACGAACGTCGGCTGGATCAGGTCGTCCTCGCACAGCTCTTCGAACAGCAAGAACACGAGCTTGCCGGCATCCGACGCCGTCTGCACCGGGATATCGCGCTTCTCGCACTCGGCCGCCACGTACGCGCGGTCTTGCAGCTGCGCCACGTCGACGCCGAGCCGCTCGGCCACCGCGTCGTGGACACGGATGCGACGCCACGGTCGCGCGAAGTTGATCTCGTGCTCTTGGAACTTGAGCGTGCGGGCGCCCTCTTCTGTGCCGTGAATGTGGTCCACGAGCCCGCAGAACAGCTCCTCGGTCATGTCCATCAGGTCCTCGTACGTCGCGTACGCCTGATAGAACTCGAGCATGGTGAATTCGGGGTTGTGGTTCCGGCTGATGCCCTCGTTCCGGAAGCTGCGGTTGAGCTCGAACACGCGCTCGAAACCGCCGACCACGAGGCGCTTGAGGTACAGCTCAGGCGCGATGCGCAGGAACAGCGGCAGGTTGAGCGCGTTGTGGTGCGTCGCGAACGGCGTCGCCGCGGCACCACCCGGGTTCACGTGCATCATGGGGGTCTCGACCTCCATGTAGTCGCGCCCCTCGAAGTACGCGCGAATGTAACGCAGCGCGCGCGACCGAGCGGTGAACACGGCGCGGGACTCGGGGTTCATGATGAGGTCGACGTAGCGCTGCCGCTGACGCTGCTCGACGTCCTGCAGACCGTGGAACTTCTCGGGCAGCGGACGCACGGCCTTGGTGACCAGCTGAATCGCCGAAACGTTCACACTGAGCTCGCCGGTCCGCGTGCGCATGAGCGTTCCGGTGGCCCACACCAGATCGCCCAGGTCGAGCCCCTTGAGGAAGTCGAAGGACTCCTCACCGATCTCGTTGCGGGACACGAAGAGCTGCAGGAAGTCGTCCGTCGGCGCCTCGCCTTCCCACGCCGGCTTCACGCCGAGCTCGGTGGTGCGGTCCTGGATCTTCACGAACATCGCCTTGCCCATGCGGCGCTTGAAGCGGATGCGTCCGGCCACCGTCACGGTCACCGGCTCCGCCTCCAACGCCTCATGCGTCAGGGTGCCGTAGGCCTCGAACAGCTGCACAGCCGTGTGCGACACGTCGAACCCATTGGGGAACGGATTCACGCCGGCGTCACGCAGGGTCGCCACTTTGGCAAAACGGTCCTCCAGGGTCGGGCTGGTGAATCGCGATGCGTAGGGAGGGGTCTCGGTGGAATCGGCCATATGCTGTGCGGTGTCGGTTCGGAACGGCGACTCGAGAACGAGCCGCTTCGGTGGCGAGCGCGGGGTGAACGCGCTGGGCGGGTGCGCTAGAACGCGCGGTCGTCTCGTTTCTTATCTTTGCCGCCGAACATCAGCAGGTACGCCTCGACGAACGGTTGAAGCTCACCGTCGAGGACCGCCTGTGTGCGGGACGTCTCGTGCGCCGTCCGGAGGTCTTTGACCATCTGGTACGGGTGCAACACGTAGCTTCGGATTTGGCTTCCCCACGCGTTGTCGGACTTCTCGGCGTTGGCGGCCTGAATGGCCTCGTCGCGCTTGCGACGCTCTTCTTCGTAGAGCCGCGCCTTGAGGATCTTCATCGCGGTGCCGCGGTTTTTAATCTGCGAGCGCTCGTTCTGGCACTGCACCACGATGCCCGTCGGGACGTGTGTGATGCGGACCGCGGAGTCCGTCCGGTTGACGTGCTGACCACCCGCGCCAGACGCGCGGTAGGTGTCGACGCGCAGGTCGGAGTCGTTGATCTCGACGGTGATCGAGTCGTCCAGGTCGGGCAGCACGTACACGCTCGAGAACGACGTTTGACGACGGGCGTTGGAGTCGAACGGCGAGATGCGCACCAATCGGTGCACGCCGCTCTCCGCCTTGAGGAATCCGAAGGCCCACTCGCCGCTCACCTGGAACGTAGCCGACTTGATGCCGGCTTCGTCGCCCTCGCTGACTTCCACGAGTTCGGCTTTCCAGCCGCGCTTCTCGCAGTACCGCAGATACATGCGCAGCAGCATCTCGGCCCAGTCTTGGCTGTCCGTGCCGCCGGCGCCGGCGTTGATCGAGACGATCGCGCCCACGCGGTCGTGCTCGCCGGAGAGCATGCGGGTGAATTCCATCTCGTCGATGCGCGCTTGAGTCGCCGCAAGCACTTGCTTGAGTTCATCCATGACGAGTTCTTCGCCCTCTTCGTCGCCGAGCTCGATAAACGCCGCGGCGTCGTCGAGGGCTTCGCTGAGGGTGTCGATATCGCGAATGGTCGCTTCGACAGAGCCGCGCTCCTGCAGGGTCTCTTGGGCCTGTTCGGGACTATCCCAGAACGTCGGGTCAGAGACCACGACGTCGAACTCAGCCAAACGCTCGATCAGGCGAGCGTAGTCAAAGATGCCTCCGCAGCTCGTCCAGCCGCTCGTGGAGCGACTTGAGCTGAATACGCTGTGGTTCCATGCTTTCGCCGGGGTCAGGGTCGGGGCGCTTCCTAGCGCTCCGGTGTGCTGCGCGCAACCTCCTGTGCGCGGGGCTGACGATGGCACACACATCACGTTGCTCAGTCCGTCCGCCAATGCTACGCGTCACGCGCGCTGAGCTTGCAGCGCAGGCCCACGGTTCGCACCGCGACCGCCGTGCCTCGACGCAAGCCCATCCGCGCATTTCCGTCCGAGATTCTCCGTCGAGATCCCCAGTCCATCATGACCATTCGCGTCCGATTCGCCCCCAGCCCCACCGGTAACCTCCACATCGGAGGCGCCCGTACCGCGCTCTTCAACTGGGCCTACGCCCGCAAGAACGGCGGAAAGTTCCTGCTGCGTGTCGAGGACACCGACCTGGAACGCAGCACGCTGGAGAGCCGCGAAGCCATCCTTGAGGCGCTCGTCTGGCAGGGACTCAACTGGGACGAAGACATCGTCATCCAGAGCAGCCGCCGCGATATCCACGTGGAGACCGCGAACCGACTGCTCGCCGAAGGCAAGGCCTACAAATGCTTTGCCACCACCGACGACCTCGGCGCCATGCGCGAGCGCGCCCTCACCGAAGGCCGCACGCGCACCTACGAGCGCACCTGGCGCGACCGCACGGACCACCCCGAAGACCGCCCGTTCGTGGTGCGCTTCAAGGTCCCCACCACCGGCACCACGACGCTCGACGACCAGGTCATGGGCAAGATTCACGTGGAGAACGACCACGTCGACGACTTCGTCATCCTGCGCTCCGACGGCTCGCCGACCTACAACTTCGTGGTCGTGTGTGACGACGTGTTCATGAACGTCACTCACGTGGTGCGCGGGCAGGACCACGTGAGCAACACCTTCAAGCAGGTCCACGTTTACGCCGCGCTAGACGCTGCGCTGCCCACGTTCGCACACCTGCCGCTCATCGACGGGCTGTCCAAGCGCAAAGGCTCAACCTCGGTGCAGGACTACCGCGATCAGGGCTTCGTCGCCGAGGCGGTCAACAACTACATCGCGCGCCTGGGCTGGTCCCACGGCGACGTTGAGCTCATGTCCCCCGCCGAGTTCGTCGAACTGTTCTCGCTCGAAGGCGTGAACCGCTCCAACTCGACCTACGACGAGGTCAAGTTCAAATGGGTGAACTCGCAGTGGATTCAGCGGCTTGAGGCCGCCGACCTCGCCGAGCGGTTGCTCCCGTTCTTGGCCAAGATCGACATCGAGACCACGGCCACCGCGCCGCTCGTCGCGCTCGTCGCCGCCCTGCAGCCACGCTCTGAGACCCTCGTCGAGATGGCCGACCAAGCCCGTTTCGCGTTCGTCGCCCCCACCGAGTACGACGAAAAAGGCGTGAAGAAGTGGATGAAGGCGGGCTCCAAGGACGCCTTCTGTGGCCTGATCGACGCGCTCGAAGCCTGCACCACCTGGGACGCCGAGCACATCGAGAAGTGCTTCGCCGACACCATCGAGGCGCACGAGATCAAGATGGGCAAGCTCGCCCAACCCGTCCGCGTGGCCATCACCGGTACCCCCGTGAGCCCGCCGATCGACGTGACGCTCGCCGCCGTGCAGAAGGACGACGCCATCGCCCGCATGCACGCCGCTGTGACGCTGTTCGCCGACCCGCAATGAGCGACACCGCCAGCACAGCACCCAGCACGGAGACGGTTCTCGGCGCGCTGCAGGCCGCCGAGCTGACCATCGTCAAGACGACGGACACCCACGCGACCGTTCGCGTGATGACCGGCATCCGAGCGCGTTCGGCCGATATCCCGCTCGCCCTCCCCGCCGCGGCGGAGCACCTCAGCGGTCTACCGCTTCGCGTGGCGCTGGCGTCGTTCGCGCGGGGAGTCTACGCCGCGCTGGCCGAACCCAAGCGCAGCAAGTCCGAGGACATGACGTTCGTCGAAGCTGCGCGCACGATCCTCCCGTCGCTTGAGGGCCCGCTCTTCGCCGACGGCGTCGCGGCGGCCGGTGGCGACACGCCCCACCTCGACGCGTTCGGCGGCGACATCGTCATCGCCTATCAGATCGAGTTGGACCTCGGCGTTCGCTTGCTGAGCAAAGACCAAGTCGCCGCCTGGGGCGCCACGGGCGACCGCGTCGAAAAGGCCGCGATGTCGATCCTGTTCCACCGCAGCTGGGGCCGCGACTTTGTGGCGGAGCCTGACACCACATTCGAGCGCTTCGACGGTGGCGACGGTCACGACGCCGCGCGGGCGTTGATGCTGGACCAATCCGCCTACGACCGCGTACGCGACGGGCTGCTGTTCGCGGTGCCCACGCCGGATACCCTGTTGATCAGCGCCGACACCGGCGACGCCTCCGTCATGGCGCTCGCAGCCTACGCCGCTTCGGTCGCCGAAGCCGCGAGCAGCCCGTTGACACCGTCCGTGTACGCCTTCGAGCGTGGTCGCCGCCAGCGCGAGCCTCGGCGCGCCGGCTAACGCTCGCCTAAGGGCATTCGAGCGCGTCTTCGACCGACCACGGGAAGTCCCGCTCATCCATCAGCGCTTGGAACCCGGCGGTCTCGCCGAGCGCACATGCGAACGCGTTGAACGCGTCGGTGATCTCGATGCCGCGCGGCCCCACGTCGACGCTCGGCCGACCGTGCAGGTCGTCGAACAGCACGCGCAGCATGGCGTCCTGCATCGACACCGTATCCCATGGCTCCGCGTCCGATGCCGCGTCGTACACGTCCCAGAGCAGCGCTGCGGGGATCTCCTCGCGCACACGACCGCGGACAGTGCCATCGCTGGTTCCAAAGAACGCGTCCAAGCTCTCGCCACCGATCGTCACGGCCTCGTAGTCGATGAAGCGGACGTCTTCGAGGAACGTGTCCACCATCGTCGGGTCGTTGCGAATCGCGGAGCTCAGGAAGTACGCCAGCCCCTCGCCGTACGCGAGCAGCGGATCCACGATGCGGTCGCGGTGCGAGCCGCCCGAGGAGTCGTCGTAGCCGAAGTGGTGCACCACGTAGTGCGCGAACTCGTGCAGGATGATGTCGTCGTCGTACTCGTCCGGGTCAGCGACCTGGGCGCCCAAGCGAATCGCATTGTTTTGATAGCAAGACCCGCAGTCGTAGCTCAGGCCGGGCTGCCAAAAGTACGTGAGTGTGGGTGACCGCTCGTCGCTAAAGCGCGCCACGAAGCGGAAGCCCGCGAGGGTCTGGTCGAGGATGTTCAGCGCGCCGCCCATCGGGTCGTCGGCGAGCGCGTCCAGGTCCACTCCGGCCACGCCCTCGACGTTGGCCTCGAAGACCGCGCTCTCCAGACTGTACAGAGCCGAGCTACCGCTTCGGTCTCGGACCTCGACGCGGAAGTCATCGAACGTGCCCACGGAGGTTGTGCGCACGCCGTATTCCTCGCCGTCCACACCATCGAACATGATCTCGTACGTGCCGCCATCCTTGGTCACAGCCTCGGACACAACCGCTCCATCCGACTGCCGGAACACCTGCACGCGAATGCCGGAAACGGTCGTCCATGGCAGCTCGCCGGTGAAGCCCTCGCCGTCATACGCGCGGTCTTGGTAACGCACGACGCCGGTCACGACGGCCGGAATCAACTCCGGCGCGGGCTCGACGACCACGGACACCGCGTAACTCACGTCCGTAGCGCCGCCCGCGACGCTAAAGCGCAGCAGCTCGTCGCTCGAGATCACGCTCACCGAGGGCACCGCGCTCGGCCCGTCCATCGCCAACTCTGCGCCCTCGCCGGCCACCAGCGTCACCGGGCCTTCGGCCACCACGTGCACGTCTACCGTGGAGCCCGGCGCAGCGGTGACCGAGAACCAATCGCGGGCGTTCGCGCAAGCCACCATCCCGGTGAACTCCGCGCTGCCGTCGACCTCGATCGCGAGCGCAGCCGTCGTCATGCCGTAGTCGTCGTCCACACAAGCAGATGCGATTCCGTCGCCGGCCGTGTCACTGTCCGAAGCGTCCGAAGCGTCCGAAGCGTTAGCATCGGCCGCATCCAGACCGTTCGCGTCCGATGCGCCCGAGCCGTCCACGTCGGCGCTCAACCACACCTGGGTATTGTCCGCGCCACACGAGACCGCGCCGAGCACTGCGACGGCGACGATCATCAAAACGGGGGCTTCTCCGAAACGGGTCACGCATCCTCCTTCGGGGGCGGCACAAGCGGGATCGCCATGCCATCATCAAGCATCAACTCTGCGAGTTCGGTTTCCGAGAACAGTTCAAAAGCATCCGCCGCCGGCGCGGCAACGTCTCCCATGAAATCGATCAGGTCGTCCTCCGTGATCTCGACCTCGGCCTGCGGGGCGCCGCTGAGCCAAGCGCGCACGCCCTCAGCGACGAGCGCCGCCGGGTCGGTCGTCAGATTGCGCTTGAACGAAATCGGCGGATCGCACTCCGCCAGCGTGCCGCCGGGCAAGCCTAACAACGTGCGCAGCGCCTCTTCGCCCGCCGTGCCGTCGAACGACGCATGCACTGGGACGCCGGCGTCAGAGACCAAGACCCCCACGCGGCGGCCGGTGCGAATCGACAGCGCCCCGCTCCACCGAGCCACGCGAATCACCTCGAGCAATCGCGCCAGCGGCATCGACGCGAGCGTCCGCCCGTCGTCGCCGCGCCTGGCGATCGCTTCGGTCATCGCCTCCACCAGCGACGAGATATCGTTGTTTGGATGGCGCACGCAGCCCACGCCCAGGCTCACGCTCGACGCGTCCAAGCTCTCGCCACGCAACAGCACGGTCGCGGTGGGATGGCGCGCGGCGATCGACAAGATCAACGCGACGGCATCCAGCCCTCGGCGCAGCCCCACGTTCACCACCATCAGGTCCACGGGGTTCGTCCGCAGCACTTGCAGCGCGGTGTCCCCGTCCTCGCTCACGATCACCGTCGTGTCGCCGAACGACACCGGCACTTGCGCGGAGAGTGCATTCCGGAGGTCAGAATCCGGTTCGACTACGACGATGTTCGGCATGGAGCCCAGGAGGGTGCTGGAGACGGGTTGAATACACGGCAGCCGAATCCAGGTGAAGGCCCGCGTTTACACAGCGCATGGGCTGGCAAAGGTGCCGACTCCTCGGCGCACCCGACTATTCAAAACAGGGACTAAGCGGGAGTCTCCGCGTCCGGCGCGGGCTTCTGCTCTCGAGCGCGGGAGCGCGCGTCCAGGAACTCGTCTTCGACAAGCCCCGCAACGTCGAGCACGCGGCCGTTGAGCTCCATGTAGCGCGCGTCATCCAGGATCTCGGCGCCCAATGCCGCGCGGATCTCTTTCTCCACGGCCTCCACGCGTTCCAGCGTGTCCTCCGCCAGCGCATCGCCGGCCTCGCCCACCCGCTGGCCGAGCCGCACGATGGACGACTCCAGCGCGTTGCGCCGCTCGATCAACCCGCGGCGCTCCGTGTCCGCCTTCTCCGAGCGCTCAGCGTCGCGCAGCATCTGGGCGATCTCTTCGTCGTCGAGCCCCGTCGCGCCGGAAATGGTCGTGGTCGCCTTCGCCCCGGTCGTTCGCTCCATCGCCGACACGCTCACGATGCCGTTGGCGTCGATCTCGAACGTGACGTCGATCTTCGGTGTCGCACGCGGCATCGGCGGCAGATCCGCGAGTTCAAACCGGCCCAGGGAGCGATTCTCACGCGCCAGCGCGCGCTCCCCCTGCAGCACATGAACCTCGATCGCGTATTGGTTGTCGGTCGCTGTAGAGAACGTCTGCGTCGCGCGCGTCGGGATCGTCGTGTTTCGCTCGATCAGCGAAGTGAACAGGCCGCCGCGCGTCTCGACGCCGAGTGAAAGAGGCGTCACATCGAGCAGCAACAGGTCCATATCGGCGCCGCCGAGCACTGCGCCCTGCACCGCCGCGCCAAGGGCCACCGCTTCGTCGGCGTTGATGGTCCGGTTCGGCGCTCGCTTGAAGAAGGCCTCCACACGCTCGATGACCAACGGCATCCGCGTCGACCCGCCAACCAGCAAGACCTCGTCGATGTCATCGACCGTGCAGCCGGCGTCGTCCAGTGCGCGCTCGCAGCAAGCGATCGTGCGACCGACCAGGTCCGCCACCATCTGCTCCAGTTTCGCCCGCGACAGCATCGCCTTGAGGTGGCTCGGCCCATTGGGACCAGCCGCCAAGAACGGCAGGTTGATATCCGTCTGCGGCACCGTCGACAGCTCGATCTTCGCCCGCTCGGCGGCATCGCGGAGGCGCTGCAGGACCATGCGATCTTCGCGCGCATCGATCCCGGTGTCGGCCTCGAACTGCTCCAGCAGCCACGCGACCACGCGCCGATCGATGTCGTCACCGCCCAGTTGGGTATCGCCCGCCGTCGAGCGCACTTCGATTACCCCGTCAGACAGATCGAGCACGCTGATGTCGAACGTGCCGCCACCCAGGTCGAACACGGCGATGGTCTTGTCGCCGTCATCCTCGCGCCCGATGCCGTAGGCCAGCGCAGCGGCGGTCGGCTCGTTGATGATGCGCTTTACATCGAGCCCAGCGATGATGCCCGCCTGCCGGGTCGCCTGGCGCTGCGCGTCATCAAAGTACGCGGGGACGGTGATGACCGCGCCCTCTAGATCGCTCCCAAGCGCGAGCTCGGCAGCGCGACGCAACTTGCCGAGCACGCGCGCGGCGATCTCGGGCGGTGTCATGCGTCGCCCGTCGATCACGACCGCGACCCCGCCGTTCTCGGTCTCGGCGATCTCGTAGCTCGTGTCTTTCGCGTCGGCCTGCACGTCCTCGAACCGGCGCCCCATGAAACGCTTGATGGAGGCGACCGTCCGGCGTGGGTTGGTGATGGCTTGTCGCCGAGCGACCGCGCCAACGACCGCGCTCTCGTCGTCGGCGAAGGCCACCACGGACGGCGTCACGCGCTGCCCCTCTTCGTTGACGAGGACGCGCGGCTCTGAGCCGTCCATCACGGCGACGACACTGTTGGTGGTGCCGAGATCGATCCCGATGATTGTCATGCGTAGGTCCTGGTTCGCGTGGCCGACGCATCGTGTGCTCGGCCGCGTCGGGATGCAAGGTGATGGCGTTTAGAATGCGCGACGGGCACGGACCGGTTGCAAGTCTGGAGCGCCCAGAATAAGGACCGCACGCACGCGCGATGCCACATCGGTGACGCGATCCAGCGAACAGGAATCCCATGTCAGACGACGCAAAATTGGTCATCTACGACGTCCACGGCGCCAAGGCCGGAACCGCGACCCTGGTGGAGGGCGAGGTGATCTTCTCCGCGCCCGAATTCAAGTGGATCTGGGTGATGGACGCACGCCACCCGCCCTACAGTGACCTGTCGCTGGAGACGATTCTCCACCGCGCGCATCACGCGAACAAGCGCTGGGCGCTGGTCGGCGAAGCCCCCGACAGCGAAACCGCCGAGTAGGCGTTCGCGCCGGCCGCCGATGTGCGTGCCGCCTAGCGGATTCTCTTCGAGAACGTCTTGAACGCCGCGCTGCCCGCCTCTTCGAGCGCGTGGAACACCAGCGACTCCACGTTCACGACCGTCGCGCCGCTCGCACGCATGAGCTCCAACCCATTGGCGTAGTTGGCCTCCGTCCGGCTGCTCACCGCGTCGAGCGGGACAAAGCACTGGTAGCCTCGGTTCTGAAGCTCGGCCACCGTCTGCAACACGCAGACGTGCGTCTCGAGTCCGGCGACCACGATGTTATTCGGCAACTTGCGCATGCAGTTGTCCGCGAAGTCAGGGTGGCTCGCGAGCGAGAACTTCAGCTTCTCGAACCGACGCGTCTCGCCGCCTTCTAGCTCCTGCTCAAGCTCCGGCACGGTGGGCCCCAGGCCTTTGGGGTATTGCTCCGAGACCACGATCGGCCAATCGAATTCGCGCGCGAGGGCGATCAAGGTTTGGCACGCGCGCACCACTTCGGGCCCCTTGCTCATGGCAGGGACCAGGCGTTCCTGGATATCGATCAGGACGAGCGCGACGTCGCCGCGGCGGGGGAGGATCGAGTCGGTCATTGGGATCTCTCTGAAAGGGGCTGAGGTGCGATTGGATGGGTGTTTTGTACACCTTACAACGTCTCCGCGTTGACACGAAAACTCCACCCGGTTAGCGACGAAGGCTGTCATACCGAGCGTGTATCCCGTTCTCGTTCGGCCTCCGGTTTCCTCGAAACTCTCCTAACTGGTGCTCGTATGTCCTTGAAAACACGTCTTCTTCCCGCGTTGCTCTGCACGCTGGCGTTGTCCGCCTGCTCCGACGATCCACCACCGGTTCAACCGACAGCAGAGATCTGCGGAGACTCCATCGACAACGACGGAGACGGCGCCTTGGACTGCGACGACAGCGATTGTGCAACGGACGCCGCGTGCGGAACCGTCGACGCTGAAGTGTGCAACGACACCATCGACAACGACGGAGACGGAGACACCGACTGCGACGACACCGATTGCGCCGGCGACGCCTCGTGTACCGCTGACGCCGAGATCTGTGACGACACCATCGACAACGACGATGACGGAGACATCGACTGCGACGACACCGATTGCGCGGACGACGCTGCTTGCGCCACCGCGGTAGAGATTTGCGACGACGAGACCGATAACGACGATGACGGAGACGTCGACTGCGACGACGCCGACTGCGCGGACGACGCGGCCTGTGAAGAGACCGCCGTATGCGGTGACGGCACCGTCGACGACGGCGAGGCCTGCGACGATGGCGACGCCAACTCCGACACCGATCCCGACGCCTGCCGCACCACCTGCGAAGTCGCGGCCTGCGGCGACGGCGTAACCGACGCCGGCGAAGACTGCGACGGCGGCGACCAGTGCGACGACGCGTGCGTCTTCACCGACTTCTGCGGCAACGGCCGCGTCGACGACGGTGAGACCTGCGACGACGGGCTCAACAACAGCAACAGCATCCCCAACGCCTGCCGCAACTCCTGCGTCCTGCCCGCCTGCGGCGACGAAGTGGTCGACGCTGGCGAAGAGTGTGACGCCGGCGCCGCCAACGACGACGCGGGCGCTTGCACCTCCGTCTGCGCCGTCAACGTCGCCGTCGACTGTGCCGCCGTTGCCGAGGTCATCGACCTCGACGCCATCGGCTTCGACCAATCCGCCGACGGCACGTTCCTGACGTACGCGGGCAACATCCGCGGCGCCGACGACGACCACAGCCCCGGCGTGGGTTGCGTGGACGACGAGGCCGCCACCGGCGCCGACGCCGTGCACACCTTCACCGCGACCGCCGACGCGACCATCCGCGTGAGCACCGACAACTTCGCGACCGCGACGGACACCGTCCTCTACACGGTCGCCAGCTGCACGGACAACACGTCCACCACCTGCCAGGACAACGCCAGCATCGACGGCGGCTCCACCATCTACCTGGACGCCACCGCCGGTCAGCGCTTCTTCATCGTCGTCGACGCCGTCGGCGCCGGTGACGCGTACCGCTTGGACTTCTCCGTCGTGGAGGCCATCGCCGGCGCCGGCGAGGCATGCTCCGCCGACATCGTCTGCGAGGCCGGATTGCTCTGCGCCTCCGACACCTGCGTCGCCGACGCAGCGCCCGTCCTGACCGAGATCGTCTCGACGACCGCAGCCAACGGTGATGTCACGCACAGCTACCGCGGCTCGGACGCCAACGGCGACGTCATCGCGCTCGAAGTCACCTCGGTGACGTTTGAAGACGGCAGCGTTGAGACCTTCGGAATTCGCTTCGACGACTTGCCGGTTGTGGTCGATGGCGACACGTTCGCCCTCTCGATCACGCTCAACTGGTTCAACATCATGGGCCTGAACGCGACGTCGTTCACCGGACGCGTATTCGACGCCAACGGAAACGCGAGCGAGATCGTGACCAGCCTCATCTCGGCCTACGTCGCACCGCCCGAAGTCGCCGAAGGCGAAGCCTGCGACATCACGCAGATCGCCAACATCTGCGCCGCCCCCTCCGTCTGCACCCTGCAGCCCGACGAGAGCACCATCTGCGCCGACGGAAGCGCGCCCGTGTTCACCGCCTTCGCCGCCACACGCGTGCGCGCCGATGCCGTCCGCTTCGACTTCGAAGGCAGCGACCTCAACGGCGACGCCGTCAGCTGGGAGGTCGACTTCCTCGGCGAGACCGGCACCAACCTGGGCTCCAGCGAGTTCCCCTTCGACATCAGTGTCCTCGGCCAAGTCGAATTCGCCACGTCCACCCTCATCACGGGTCTGACGCCGTTTGATGTGTACACGGCCGAAGCCCGACTGATTGACGCCACCGGCGCCGTCTCTGAGACCCTCACCGCAATCCTCCCGCAACCGGAGCTCGCGTTGCTCGGTGAGGAATGTGACCTCTCCGGTGTCGCGAGCGTCTGCGACGAAGGCGCGTGCTCGCCGACCGCCACGTCCGCGGTCTGCGCCGACGCCGAGGCCCCGTTCATCACCGCGGTCGACGCGTCGTACGGTGACCTCTCCGTTCTCGAGACCATCACGCTGTCCATCTCCGGCGGCGACCTGAACGGCGACGTCTCCGTCATCTATGTCGACTTTGTGACCGCCGACGGCGACGTCGCGAGCATCGACTTCGACGCAGCCGACATGACGCCGGATCCGACCGGGCGCACCGCGTTCACGATCCCCGCACCGCCGAGCGCAGCGGGCGGCCCGTGCTTCGCCCCCGTGTTCGTCACCCTCGAAGACTCCAGCGGCCTGCTCTCCGAGAGCGTCGAAGACGGATTGGGCAACGAGGCAGCGACCGGCGAGGCCTGCACGCTCGATGGCATGGAGTTCTGCGCCACCGAAGGCGACACCTGCGGCTCCGCGCTCACATGCGAAGTCGGCGTGGCCCCCACGCTCACCAGCCTCACGGCAACGCGGAACACCCCCGACGAGGTCACGTTCTTCATCACCGGCGAAGACGTGAACGGCGACGTGACCAACCAAATCTCGACGTTCTTCATCGACGAAGAGGTGTTCAACGCCGACGTGCTGCTCATCCTCGACGAACCCGTCACCGGCCAAACCACGTTCAGCGTGACGTCGACCATCACCGGCTTCGGCGACTCCGGAATCACCTCCGCAGACCTCGGCCTTGTGGACGCGCTCGGCTTGGAGAGCAGCCGCTTGACGGTCGTCCTCCCTCCGTTGGTCGACCTCGACGGCGCTTGCATCGGCGACGGCGTGACCGACCTCTGCGACGCCGGTCTGACCTGCACCGACAACGTCTGCCAGCAGTCGCCTCCTGAAGTGACCGACGTGGTCGCCGACTACAACGCGGCGACGCGCTCGCTCGACATCACCGTTGCTGGCGTCGACTTGGATGAAGACGTGGCGAACTTCTACTTCGAATTCCGCGACGACGAGTTCGAGAGCGTGTTCGCTGGCCCGATCGCGCTCACAGCCGGCATCGACGGAGACGTCGTATACGGTGACTCGGGCGCGTTCACGGTCACGTTCTCCCTCGCGTGGGACAACGCGGACGTGATCGGTGTCAGCCTCGGCGACCTCATCATCGACGACTCCCGCGACAACGAATCCGGACTCCCGTTCAGCTTCGGATTCGTCCCGGTGCAAGGGTTCGCACTGCCGTGCGACGTCGAAGAAGCGGTCGGCATCTGCGTGCCCGGCCTCATCTGCGACGGTGACACGTTGCTCTGTGACGTCGACCTGGCCGACCCGTGTGGCGGCATCGCCGTCCTCGAGTACGCCGACGTCTCCCTCGCGGGCGTTGATGGCGTCACCGTCCCGTTCGACACCACGGGCACCGAGAACCTGAGCAACTACTCCTGCACCGGATTCGGCGGCTCGGCCGGCGGCGAAGTCGCCGTACACTTCATCGCGGACGAAACCGCCATCGTGACGGTCACCACCGACACCGAGGCGACCGGCTACGACACCTACGTGTACGCGCGCGGCGGATTCTGCCTGGCGCCGCAACCGGTGATCGCGTGCAACGACGACAACGCCACCAGCACCCGGTCCACCATCACGTTCGAGGCGCTCGCCGGCGAAGAGTTCTACATCTTCCTCGACGGCTACTCGGCCAGCGGCACCGGAGAAGCGCTGTTCACCTTCGAGCCCCTCTCGGGCCCCGGAGACGCCTGCGACGTAGATCCGTGCGCCGAGGGTCTGCTCTGCGACCCCGCCACCGTGCTCTGCGTCAACCCCCCGACGGTCGGTGAGAGCTGCGCGGTCCTCACCTGCGAGGACGGCCTGTTCTGCTCCATCGACACCGAGATCTGCATGGCGGCCGGCCAAATCGGCGACGTCTGCCTCGCCTCTGGAGTGCCGTGTGAATCCGAACTGTACTGCAACACGCTCAGCGGCGAATGCAACGCGTACTCCCTCGACGGCGAAAGCTGCGATGAGCTCGAGTGTGCCGCTGGATTGTTCTGCGACTTCTCGGTTCTGACGTGTGCGTCCCCCGGCGACGAAGGCGACGACTGCCTCGAGGTCCCGTGCGCCGGCACGTTGTTCTGCAACACCCTCGATTTCACTTGCTACGCACCCGGCACCGAAGGCGTCGATTGCCTCGATGTACCGTGTGCCACGGGCTTCGAGTGCACGACGGACGACACCTGCCGCGCGCCGGTCGGTGAAGGCGAGTCCTGCGAGTTCGCCTCGTGCCAAGATGGCCTGAGCTGCGCGGATGAAATCTGCGTCAGCGGCGCGCTGGAAGGAGAGTCCTGCGAGACCCTCGATTGCGCGCTCGGTCTGACCTGCGGCGACGACCTGGTCTGCTTCGTGCCGACCTCCTGCGACGAGGCGATCGTGCTCGACCCCGACACGACCACGTTCACCGCGACGTTCACCGGCGACGAGCCCTTCTCCATCTCGCTGTCGTGCGCCGGCTTCATCCTCACGAGCAACATCGTGTTCGAGTGGACCAGCGACTACGACGGCCTCGTCTCCGTCAACACGAACGCCGACACCGACACGGACATGATCCTCGAGGTAAGCGAGGGCGTGTGTGAAGTGCCGCTGCCGGCCGTGATCGACTGCGTGGATGACGACATCGACCTCGACACCAACGTGACGTTCACCGCCGTGTCCGGCACCACGTACACGTTTGTGTTCGACACGTGGGACGGTCCCGGCGCGGTCATCTCCGGCGCCATCGAGCGCATCCCCGCACCGTAGCCTTCAGCGCGTGTGAAGATTCGAACGCCCGGCCTCGGCTGGGCGTTCGCCGTTTTTGGCGCCTTGCCGTGCCATCCGCCTGCCGGTATAGCGGGCCAGCAATTTATCCCGCCCAGAATCGAGGCCCAGCATGACCGTCCGCGCCCTGACCACCCTCTCCGAAGAAGAGCAGTTCTTCCGCGACTCCGTCCTCCAGTTTGCCACCAAGGAGATCGGTCCGCGGGTGCACGCCATGGACGAGAGCCAGGTCATGGACGCCGACTTGCTCCCGAAGCTCTTCCAAATGGGCCTCATGGGCATCGAGGTCCCCGAGGAGTACGGCGGCGCCGGCGCCGACATCTTCACCGCGTGCTTGGCCATCGAAGCCCTCGCGCAGGTCGATCCCTCCGTGTCCGTGCTCGTCGACGTGCAGAACACGCTCGTGAACAACGCGCTCCTGCGCTGGGGTACCGAAGAGCAAAAGAAGCAGTACCTGCCCCGCATGTGCTCGGAGTGGGTCGGCTCGTACTGCCTGTCCGAGGCCGGCTCCGGCTCCGACGCCTTCGCGCTCAAGACGCGCGCAGAGAAGAAGGGCGACAAGTGGATCCTCAACGGCACCAAGATGTGGATCACGAACGCCAAGGAAGCCTCGCTCTTCCTCGTGCTCGCCACCGTCGACGCCAGCGCTGGCTACCGCGGCATCACCGCCTTCCTCGTCGAGAAGTCCTTCCCCGGATTCTCGCTCGGCAAGAAGGAAGACAAGCTCGGCATCCGCGCCTCCAGCACCTGTGAGGTCGTCCTCGAGAACTGCGAGGTCCCCGAGGCCAACGTGCTCGGAGAGATCGGCAAGGGCTACAAGATCGCCATCGAGACGCTCAACGAAGGCCGCATCGGCATCGGCGCGCAGATGATCGGACTCGCCCAAGGCGCGTTCGACTTCGCCATGAACTACATGCTCGAGCGCGAGCAGTTCGGACAGCCGCTGGCCAACTTCCAAGGCCTCGAATTCCAGTACGCCCGCGTGGCGTGCGAGATCGAGTACGCCCGGCTCATGGTGTACAACACCGCCCGCCTCAAAGACGCCGGCGTGCCCTTCCTCAAGGAAGCGGCCATGGCCAAGCTCATCTCCTCCGAGGTGGCCGAGCGCGCGGCGTCGCAGTGCATCAACTTCTTGGGCGGCGTGGGCTTCACCAAGGAGTTCCCGGCCGAGAAGTTCTACCGCGATGCGAAGATCGGTCAGATCTACGAGGGCACGTCCAACATGCAGCTCATGACGATCGCCAAGATGCTCAAGGCCAACGCCAGCAAGCGCCGCTAGATGCGATTGGTGCTCGCCAGCGGCGCACGATTCTCCGCCGTTGACGAGCACCTCACACGCTGCGGGCTGACCATCACGCGTCATGTCCCGCAGGTGTTCCCCGCCCGAAACGAGCCCCACCAAGCGGTGTGGGCCACGCCGGATGGCGTCGAGGTCGCGACGTTCACGTACTGGGTGAACCCCGACCGACGCGCGCTCGACTTCGAAGGTCCCGAAGCGACCGCCCTCGCCCGCGCGGCACGGCTCGCGCTCGGCGAAGTGCGCTTCGAAGACATGCGCGAAGCCCTCCTCGCCGATGACGACGACGCAGCCTTTGCGGCGGCCTTCATGATCGCGATCTCGCGGCATCCGGACGCGGCAGATCTACTGTGCGATGCCGTGCGCGGACGTGATGAACACGTAGCCACCGGGTGCCTTCGCGCGCTCGAGATCTGTGGAACCTCCGAGGTTGTGGAACGACTCCGCGTGCTCCAGCGCGACACCGCGCTCGCCGGCGTAGTACGCCTGCTAGCGGGCGAAGTATCCAACGCACTCGCCGGGGCGCCAAAGTTCCACTAGGGAGTCGCTCAACCGGTTCGAAGCTCGTCCCGGCCGCGACGTTCGTCCGCTGCGACGCAACGCGCTGTTTTCTCAGTTCTCGCCGCCCCTGGCCGGAGACAATCATGTGCGGAGTCGTTGGAATCACTGCGAAATCGGACGTCGTCGTCCCCTTGTACGACGCGCTCGCAACGCTTCAGCATCGCGGTCAAGACTCCGCAGGCATCGTCACCTGCCGTGAGGGCCGCATCCACATGAAGAAGGGCAACGGCCTGCTCGCGAACGTGTTTCGCGGCAGCGACGTGAGCCAGCTCCGCGGTGGCTGCGGCATCGGACACGTCCGGTACCCCACCGCCGGTAGCGCCGACTCCGCCGAGGCCCAGCCGTTCTACGTCAGCTCCCCGTTCGGACTCGCGCTGGGACACAACGGCAACCTGACGAACACGCCCGAGCTCCGCCGGCAGATCGTCCAGAATGACCGCCGGCACCTGAACACCGACTCCGACTCCGAGGTGCTGCTCAACGTGCTCGCCCACGAGCTGGAGCGCTCCGCCTCGTACCGCCTCACGCCCGACCGGCTGTTCGACGCCGTCGAGACCGTGCACGAGCGCATCCGCGGCGCCTACGCCGTTGTTGGCATCATCGCAGGCTACGGCGTGTTCGCCTTCCGCGACCCGCGCGGCATCCGCCCGTTGGTGTTCGGCAAGCGCGAGGTCGACGGCGGCACCGAATACATGGTCGCCTCCGAAAGCGTCGCCCTCGACGTGCTCGGCTTCAAGCGCGTCCGCGACGTCGCCCCCGGCGAAGCCATCCTGTTCACCGAGGACGGTGGCCTGCACATGCGCCAGTGCGCCAAGAACCCGCAGCTCACGCCGTGCATCTTCGAGCACGTGTACCTGGCCCGCCCCGACTCGCTCATCGACGAGGTCTCGGTCTACAAGTCGCGCCTCCGCATGGGCACCAAGCTCGCCGACAAGATCCTCCGCGAGCGGCCCGACCTCGACATCGACGTCGTCATTCCGATCCCCGACACCAGCCGCAGCTCCGCGCTTCAGTTGGCCGCCGGCCTGGGCGTGCGCTTCCGCGAAGGCTTCATCAAGAACCGCTACGTCGGCCGCACGTTCATCATGCCCGACCAGGCGCAGCGCCAGCGATCGATCCGCCGCAAGCTGAACCCCATCGCGCTCGAGTTTAGGAAGAAGAACGTGCTGCTCGTCGACGACTCGATCGTCCGCGGTAACACCTCCAAGCAGATCGTGCAGATGGCCCGCGATGCCGGCGCCAAGAACGTGTACCTCGCCTCCGCCGCGCCGCCCGTTCGCTACCCGAACGTGTACGGCATCGACATGCCCGCCGCCGACGAGCTCGTCGCCCACGGGCGCACCGTCGAAGAGATCTGCGAGTTCATCGGAGCCGACTGGCTCGTGTACCAGGACATCGACGACCTCATCGCCTCCGCCAAAGAAGGCAATCCGGAGATCGAGGCGTTCGAGGCATCCGTCTTCACCGGCGAGTACATCACTGGAGACGTCGACGCCGCCTACCTCGAAGCGCTCGGCTTACAGCGACGCGACGAGGTCAAGCGCATGGGCCCGCAGGACACCACCCAACTCGCGATCTAGCTCGCGGCCGAACGGCGGTCGCGTAAACGCATCTTGCGATGGTCTCAAAGTACACCCGGCAGGATTCGAACCTGCGACCTTTGGCTCCGGAGGCCAACGCTCTATCCAGCTGAGCTACGGGTGCGTGGGCAGTGGGACATAGCACGCGATGCCCCATCGTAAAAGCGCTAGTGCGTGGATGAGCCCCAGTTCGCCTTTCGGGAACCCAACCCGTGCGCTACCGTCCGGCTCTGCACACCCTCTCCTGGTTTTCGATGCGACGTCTGACTCTTCTGGCCGCCCTCACCCTTTTGTTCGGCTGCGACTCCGACGACGCCCCGGCCGACGCCGGAGCCGAGGACGTCGCCGAGGACGTCGCCGCGGACGGGACTGAAACCACCGACGCCATCGCGGACGGCAGCGGCGACACCGCAGTGGCCCCGGCCGACCTGCTGGAAACGTACCCGCTCGCCGACGAGCTAGCATACCCGGAGGCCGTGACCTTCGACGCTGAGTCACGCGCGTTCTTCACCGGCAGCATGGTCCGAGGCAACGTGCTGCGCGTCGACGCCGACGGTACCGAATCCGAGTTCTTCCCCGGCAACGAAGACGGCGAACAGTGGCTCGTGCTCGGCCTCGAAGCCGACAGCGAGCGGCGACGGCTCTGGACCTGCGCAGCGTTCGGCACCGACCTCGCGCGAAGCGAGCTGTGGATGCTCGACCTCGACTCCGGCGAACGCCTCTGGAACCACGACATGGAGACCACCTTCCCCGGCGCCGCCTGCACCGACGTCGTCGTCGCCGAGGACGGCACCGCGTACATCTGTGACCGCGAGTTCGGCAACATCTACGTCGCGGATGCCGAGGCGGAAACCGTCGAGGTGCTCACTTCGCACGAGGTCCTCGACCCCGGCACCATCGGCGGAAACGGCATCGCGCTGACCTCCGACGGACAGTTCTTGCTCGTCGTGAAGTTCCTCCCCGTCGCCCTCGCCCGCATCTCCCTCGCCGACGTCACCGACGTGCAGCTCGTCGAACTCCCGGAGCTCGCGCAGACATCCCCCGACGGCGGCGGTGACGCCTTGGTGCTACTCGACGACGTCGGCTACATCGTCACCAACGGCCACGCGATGCGCCTCACACCCGAGGATGACACGTGGACGACAGCGCACGTCGAGTTCCAGCGCCCGCGCGCAGACGGCGCGCTGCTCACCGGAATGTCGGGGCTCACCGTGGCCGAGGGCCAACTGTACGCGTCTAAGAGTGACGTCATCCGGTTCGCCCTTTCGCTGCCGCCGACGCTTCCCTTCCGCATTCACCAAATCGACGCCAGCGGCTTCGACGCGCCTTAAGCGTCCGCCGAGAATGTGACCCGCGCCGATCGCCCGCGTACGCTATGTAGGACACGCACGTACCCCCGAGCGACATGACCGCCCCAGACAAGCGCCAGCTCCCCGCCCTGCCCCCACTCGACAGCATCCGGCACATCCACGTGATCGGAATCTGCGGCACCGCCATGGGCACGCTCGCCGCCATGTTCGCCGAGCGGGGCTTCACTGTCAGCGGCTCGGACGCCATGGCCTATCCGCCCATGTCCACGTGGCTCGCCGACCGCGGCCTGCTCATCCAGTCGGGCTACGACGCCGCCCACATCCCCGCGAACACCGACCTGGTCGTGGTCGGAAACGTGTCGCGCCGCGACAACCCCGAGGCGATCGCCACCATCGAGCGCGGGCTGCCCTACGTGAGCCTCCCCGAGGCCCTGCGCACGTTCTTCTTTCCCGACAAGACCGTGCTCGTCCCGACGGGCACCCACGGCAAGACGACCACCGCATCGATGTGCGCGTGGATCCTGCACGCGTGCGGCCGCGACCCGTCCTTTTTCATCGGCGGAGTCACCGTGAACTTCGACTCCAACTACCGGCTCGGCGACGGTGAGTTCTTTGTCGTGGAGGGCGACGAATACGACACAGCGTATTTCGATAAGGTGCCGAAACACTGGCACTATCCGGCCACCAGCGCGACGATCAACAACGTCGAATTCGACCATGCGGACATCTACCCCGACCTCGCGTCGATCGAGCACGTGTTCACCCGCTTTGCCGCCCAGCTCCCCGCCGACGGCACCGTTTGGGTCAACGGCGATGACCCAACGGCGCTCGGATGCACCCACAGCGCCAGCGCCAACGTCCGCACCTTCGGCCTCGGCCGCGAACAACACGACCTGTGGGGCGAAGCGCTTGAGACGACCGAAGCCGGCCTCGTCGCCCGCGTCGGA
>CBDUJZ010000024.1:0-46334 GCA_965367675.1 uncultured Myxococcales bacterium
GGGTGAACACGGCGCGGCACGTCTCCCAAGGCTCCCAGCGCAGGGCGCGTGCGCGGACGAGCTCGGCGAGATCGTCGTCGAGGGCACGGAGCAGCGGCTGCCGTTGGGTGCAGAAAGCGATGACGTCTGGGGCCACCGATTCGAACGTGCGGGGGCCGTGCGTGTACGCGATCAGGCGTTCGGGGTTCCACTGGGTGGGCCGGGGCGGTGTTGGCGCCGACGGTGCTAGCAGCGGTGGTGTTGGCGCCGACCGCGTCGCGAGCGACTGCGCTGTGTCACTGCTCGCGACGTCGGACTGGAGCCCCTCCAGGAGTGCGGTTTGAAGTGTGGGGTGGATGTCGAGGACGCCGTCGCGGCGGAACAGCTCCAGTTGTACGGGGAGGTCGCGGGCGAGGTCGCGCCGGGCGCGTTCGAGGAGGCTGTGGGCGCGGGGCGTGCGCGGCGCGAGCATGGCGACGGCGGGCTCGCCGGTCCGTGCGCCTCGGGCGGCGCTCACACGGACGAGCCGATATCCGAGCTGGCGGCGGAACGAGAGCACGCCCACGTCGGCGCCGTGCAGGGTGCCGAAGAAGTCGGGGGCGTAGTGCGCGTGCACGTGGGTAACGAGACCGCTCGCGATGCCGCGCCGCCTTGCGTCGGGGTGGGTGGCGATGCGTACGCTGCGGACGTAACTGAGGGCGCCGGCGTCACGGTGGCCGAGGTGGGCTACGAGCGTCTCTGGCAGCGCGTGGCCGCGAATGCTGCGGCGACCCCAGAAGAGGTCGTCGGTGGTTTGGGTGTCGAGCCCGCCTTCTTCGGAGACCAGGCACGCGCCGAGGATGTGGTGGGTGGGGGCGCCCTGGGCGCGCGCGACGTGAATGTGGAGGTTTGGGGCGTCGAGGATCTGTTGGAGATCGCTGGGGCGGGTTCGGTAGTGCGCTTGGATGAGCAGGCCGAAGATGCTTCGCAGCAGGGGTTCGTCGTGGGCGATGCGGTCTGGGCTGAGCTTCTCGTAGAGGATTGTGTCCGCTGCGAACTCGGGGGTGCGCGGGGGCTGACTCTCGAGCAGGAGCAGGTCGTGGATGAACGCTTCAAGTGGATCGCCGGCGGACCATCGAACGGGCTCGTCGAGCGTCGGCGTGATGACGTGGCTGCGTTGTTCGCCGAGCCAGCGGACGAATCGCAGCGCGAAGCCGCGGCCGGTGCCTTCGTAGCCGTGCGCTGTGGTGGCGAAGGCGAGGTGGGCGTCGGGGTGGGCGGCGACGATGCGCTGTAGGATGGGGAGGGGCAGCTGCGCGGCTTCGTCGACGACGATGACACGTGGGTTGGCCGGTGCGTCTGCGGCTGGCGCGTCGCGGTTGTCGTTCGCCGTGGCGCCCCATGCGAGCTTGGTCGCGGGGACGAAGCGCTCGCGCTCGGCGAAGCGCGTGACCTGGGCGCACGCGTCCGGGTGCGGTCCGGTGACGACCCAGTCGCTGGGAGGGAGTTGGGCGAGCGCGAGTCCGAGCGCGGAGGACTTTCCACGTCCGCGGTCGGCGATGATGACCCAGGGGGCTGGTGAATCCGCTGCGGGAGTGGACCATTGGTCGACCAGCGCTTGGACGAGCTGCTGTTGTTGCGCGGTTCCGTGGCGGCTGGCGTCGGTCCAGGGGCGCTGCGGCGCGCCGTGGGTGGGGTGCGCGTGCTGATATCGGGTGATCGCGTTCTCCAGTCGGCGTCCGAAACGCGACTGGAGCGGGGTATCGGGGAGCCGGAGGATCAATGCGCCGCGGCCGAGCACCACGCCGTGGAGTTGCCCGAGGTGGTCGGCGTTGAGCGTGTCGTGCAGGTCGTAGACGAGCGCGGCGAGGCTTTGGCCGAGGAGCTGGCGCGCGCGGTTGCTGCGCGTCGCGGGCGCGAAGGGATCGGGCGGCCCGTCGGCGTCGCTGACCCATGCGACGCGCGTGGTCGGGAAGGGCTGGAGGGCGCGGACGGCGGCAGCGCGGGTGGCTGTCCGGGTGCCTCGTACGATGATGAGTTGGCGGTGTGCGGGCACCGGCGGAGCGTGGGCTAGGGTTCCTGGGCGAAGTCTGACCGCGTGCGCGGGCGTTGTCATGTGGGACGTTTCGGGGCAGGTTGCTGCGCTCTTCTTTCCTTGGTTTTGGCCTGCTTTTTCGATGCCCGATCAGACACGAATTGTTGCTCCCGCGTTTCCCTATGAGTTCGTCCGCCTTGAAGACGGGACGAAGACGAAGATCCCGGAGGGGTGGGTGCTGCTTGCACCTGGTGATGCCACGCTGACGCGCCGCGTGAAGGCGGCGGGGCCGAGCTGGACCGTGCAGACCAAGAAGGGGCGCAAGGTGTTCTCGCAGGGTGTTTGGGCGCCGGAGGAGAACGTGACGAAGGAGCGGGCGGCGCTCGAGGCGGAGCGTGAGACGCCTGCGTACAAGCGCAAGTTGGAGGCATCCCGGGCGCGTTCGGCGGCCAAGCAGGAGGCGTACGTGGATACGTTCCACGACGCGGTCTTGTCGTTTCTGTCGTTTCCGGCGGCGCACGCGGATTTGGCGCAGCGTATGGCGACGGCGATCGCGGCGCACGCTACGCCGGTGGGCAGCGGGACGGTGGCGCGCACGGAGCGGATCCCGGTGGAGCAGCGCGCCGAGGCGGCGGTGATCGCGTGGATGCGGCACCAGACGACGGCGTACGACCACCTGTCGATTCCCCGCGTGAAGGGGAAGCGTCGTGAGGTCCGAGCGATTCTGGCCAAGGAGTCTCGGCGACTCCTCACGCAGTATCGGCGCGGCGAGGTGGTGGACTCGGCGAGCTGTCCGCTACAGAAGGCGCTGCGCGGGTGAGCGGTTGCACCGCGGTGAAGGCGAAGCGGTCGGCGCCCACGCGTAGCGCGGGGCGCCGACTGCGCGCGTAGCTAGACGCGCTCGAGGACCGCTGCGGCGCCGAGGCCACCGGCAGCGCAGATGCCGAGCAGGGCGAACTGTCCATCGCGCTCGTGGAGCTCGTTGGCCATGGTGGTGACCATGCGTGCGCCGGTCGCGCCGAACGGGTGTCCGATGGAGACGGAGCCGCCGTGGACGTTCAGGTTGGCGATGTCGACGGAGCCGACGGCGGTCTCACGGCCGAGGCGGTGCTTGGCCCAGGCGTCGCTCTCGAGCATCTTGAGCACGGAGAGCACCTGCGCGGCGAAGGCCTCGTGGATGTCGACGAGGTCGCAGTCATCGAGCTCCAAGCCGGCACGCTGGAGGGCGTTGGGCATGGCGATGGCGGGGCCGATGAGGAGCTGGTCGGCCGGGTCGACGCCGACGTAGGACCAGCTGCGGAAGGCCGCGAGCGGGGTGTAGCCGAGGGCGCGGGCCTTGGACTCTTCCATGATGAGGACGGCCGCGCCGCCGTCGGTGAGGGGGCTGGAGTTGCCGGCGGTCAGGGAGCCGTCCTTGGCGAACACGGGGCGCAGCTTGGCGAGCTTCTCGACCGTGGTGGTCGCGCGGACGAGCTTGTCGGAGTGGACCCACTCGCCGCTCGGCGTTTTGACGGGGACGACTTCGCGGTCGAAGCGGCCGCTGGCGATGGCGGCGGCGGCGCGGTGGTGCGAGCGCTCGGTGAAGATGTCTTGGTCTTCGCGCGCGATTTGGTTGCGCTTGGCCATGCGTTCTGCCGATTCGCCCATGACTTCGCCGGTGCTTCGCTCGGCGATCTTGGGCATCTTCGGGAGGATCTCGTTGAGCGGGAGCATCTGGGCGAGCACGCCGAGGATGTCGGCGGGCTTGGCCTTGCCGAACGCCATGGGGGCGAGGGCGTGGACGAGCTTCTGCGGCAGCTTGATCTCGGCGTTGGACGTGGAGTCGGAGCCGCCGGCGATGATGACGTCGGCCTCACCGCGCTCGATGGCGGCGACGGCGTCGGTGATGGCTTGCAGTCCAGAGGCGCAAGCGCGGCTGACGGTGTAGCCTTCGACGGTGGCGGGCAGGCCGATCTCGAGGGCGATCTCGCGGGCCACGTTCGGGGAGCCGCTGGGCAGGATGACGCCGCCCCAGACCATGGCGTCGACCTCGGTTTTGGGCAGCTCGGTGCGCTCGAGCAGCGCGGTGACCGCGGCGCTTCCGAGGGCGATGGCGTCCATCTCGAGGAAGGGGCCGAACGCTTTGACGAACGGGGTGCGGACGCCGGAGACGATGACCGCGCGGCGGGAGGGCTTGTCGTGAATCGATACGGGCATGATCAGGCTCCTACGAGCGCCTGGCCGCACACGCGGAGCACTTGTCCGGTGACGCCATGGGCGGAGGGGGATGCGAGGAAGGTGACGGCTTCGCCGACATCGACGGGGTTGCCGCCTTGTCCGAGGCTGTTAAGGCGGCGGGCGACTTCGCGGAGACCGGCGGGCATTGCTGCGGTCATGCGGGTCTCGATGAAGCCGGGCGCGATGGCGTTCACGGTGATGCCGCGTCGCGACAGCGTGGGCGCGAGGGCCTGGATGTAGCCGATGACACCGGACTTGGCGGCGCCGTAGTTGGTCTGGCCCATGTTTCCGGCGATGCCGGAGGTGGACGCGAGGCAGATGATTCGTCCGTCGGAGTTGATGAGTTTGTCCTCGATCAACTTGGCGGTGATGGCCTCGATGGCGGTCAGGTTCACGTTGAGGACGAGGTCCCAGTAGACCGGCTTCATGTTGGCGAGCGTGCGGTCGCGGGTCACGCCCGCGTTGTGCACGACCACGTCGAAGCCGCCGTACTCGGCAGCTGCCGCGGCGACGGCTTCGGGGGCTTCGGGGGTGCCCAAGTCGACGCCGAGGGCGACGCCGCCGATCTCGTCGGCGAGTTTGGCGGCGGCTTCTGCGTCATCGGGACGGTCGAGCACGAATACGCGGGCGCCTTCGGCGGCGAGCACGCGGGCGGTGGCTTTGCCGATACCGCGCGCTGAGCCGGTGACGAGCACGTTCTTTCCGGCCAGGCTCTGGCGGAACACGACGGCGTTTTCGCGGGCGAGCTTGGACACGCGCAGGGGCTGGCCGCTCACGTAGGCGGAGCGCTCGGTGAGCAAGAAGCGGAGGGGGCCGGCGATGCGGTCTTCGGCTTCGTTGTCGACGATCAGGAGGTTGGCGGTGGCGCCGCGCTTGCCGACTTCTTTGGCGAGGCTGCGGACGAAGCCGTCGAGTGCGTGTCGCGCGGCGGCCTGCGTGGGTGTCGCCGCGTCTCCGGCGGGTCGGCCGATGACGACGATGCGTCCGCACTTGGCGATCTTGCGCATCACGGGATGGAAGAACGCGTAGAGCGACTGGAGGTCTTCGGTGGTCTCGAGGTCGGACGCGTCGAAGATGAGTCCGCGGACGGGCTTGGTGAGCGCCGTGTGGTCGGTGAGTCGGGCGGAGCGGCCGTAGGCCTCGCCGGTGTCGCCGAGCGCGGTGAGGGCTTCTTGGGTGCCGACGAAACCGATGTCGGCGCCTGCGAACACGAGGGCGTCGTTGATGGCGCGGGCGAGGACGGAGCCGACCTGCGTGCCGACGGAGCCGAAGAGCACGGGGACGTCGGCGAGCGGGGTCTCGGACTGGGGTCCCTTACCGCGCTTGAGCGGGGTGGGGATCGGTAGCGGGAGTCCGAGGGTTTTGACCAGCTTGCTGGCGCTCGGGTTCTTCGAGATTTGCAGGAGTAAGTCGGTCATCGGTTCTTGGGTTCGGTCGAGAAAGTGCCTTTCATGTAGGCGGCGGCGCCGGGCGCATCGCCGACCCACACGGAGCGTGCTTCTCCGTCTCCCACGCTCGCGGAGATGAACACGCGGACGCGTGCCGGAAGGGCCAGGGGGCGGGTGAACTGGCAGTCCCAGTCCACGATGGGGGCGTCGCCGGAGTACACGTTGGCGTTGATGCACTCGATGGCGCGGGCCATGGTGCCGAAGCCGTGCAGGATGGTGCTCTTGAAGCCGGACATCTTGGCGTAGGCCGGGATCCAGTGGATGGGGTTGAAGTCGCCGGTGAGCTTGGCGAAATCGAGTCCGGCGTTGGCGCGGAGCTTGAGCTCGCCGACCTCGCGGACGTCCATGGGGACGGTGGCCTTGGGCTTCTTGGGCCCGCGGGGCGCGTCCTTGGGGCGGGGCAGCGGCACGATGGCGAACAGGGTCGCGACGAGCGCCTCAGGGTTGTCCGGATTGCCGGTGATGATGCGCTGCTCCATGACGGCGCGCTTGCCGTTGTCGTCGATGTTCACCAGCTGCGCGCTGACGATGAGCGGGGCGCTGGGATCCAGGGGGGCGTTGACCTGGAAACGCGCGCCGCCGTTGACGACCTTGGCGACCGGGTACGGGATGCCGGCGAGGGTCTTGGAGGCGGGTCCGAAGCCCCACTGCGGGAACATGTGCGGAGGCAGGGCGTTGCGGTACGCGCTGGGCGCGCCGCCGACGTTGCGCACGTAGGCGTCGATCAGTCCGCGCGAACGGGCGGGCAGCTGACACTCGATGATGGGGCCCGGCGTCTCCAGCTTCGCGCTGCGGTCTCGCGGCATGACCGCGGCGACGGCGGTCTGGGCGAGTCCTTTGAGGACGGGGAGATGTTCGGGGATGTACTTCCAGGATGTGCTCATGAGGGAGCCGCTAGCAGGGTTTCGGGCGGCGCGAAAGGGTAATGAATCGTGATTCAGTTTTCGGCAGATTTCCGCGGGCGCTCTGTGATTCCTGCGCGCTCCTTGCCGAGCTTGGCCGGTGTGGACTAGTGGGTAGAACGTGTTCTAATTTTGGCAAGTGAGGCCGGACATGGTTCGTAGTGAAGTGCACGCAGATGGCGTGGCCGAGGTGGTGCTGGACAACCCTCCCGTGAACGCGCTGCCGGTCGCCGGCTGGTTCGCGCTCGCCGACACGCTTGAGGCGTTGGGCAAGCGTTCGGACGTGCGGGTGGTGGTGCTGCGCGGCGAAGGGCGCGGGTTCAACGCGGGGGTGGACATCAAGGAGATGCAGGCCACGGAAGGGTATGAGGCGCTCATCGGCGCGAACCGTGGCTGCTACGCCGCGTTCAAGGCGGTGTACGAGTGCTTGGTCCCAGTGATCGCGGCGGTGAACGGGTTCTGCGTGGGCGGCGGCATCGGGTTGGTCGGCAACGCGGATATCATCGTCGCCTCGGAGGGCGCGGTGTTCGGTTTGCCGGAGGTGGACCGGGGCGCGCTGGGCGCGGCGACGCACCTGGCGCGGTTGGTTCCGCAGCACAAAATGCGGGCGATGGTCTACACGTGCGCGAACGCGACGGCGGAGGAGTTGCACGCGTTTGGGTCCGTGCTCGAGGTGGTCCCGGCGGCGGAGCTGCGCGACACGGCGCTGCGCATCGCGCGCGGAATTGCGGCCAAGAGCCCGACGATTATTCGGGCGGCGAAGCAGGCGCTGAACGGCATCGACCCGGTCGATGTGAACCGTTCGTATCGCTACGAGCAGGGCTTCACGTTCGAGCTGAATCTGTCGGGTGTCGCCGACGAAGCGCGGGACGCGTTCGTGGACAAGCGGGAGACGACGTTCACCAAGTAGCGGCCCTCGCTGGCGCATTTCGTGCGGTTTTAAGTGTTTGATTTTAAAAGTGATTGCGCGAATCGCGCGGTGCTCGTTTGGGATAGGAGGAGTGCGTGGCAGACAAGTTGATGACGACGGACGACATGGTCGCCGAGCTGCGTGATGGCATGACCATCGGCGTGGGTGGTTGGGGCTCGCGGCGGAAGCCGTTGGACCTAGTGCGGGCGATCGCGCGCAGCGACCTGAAGGACCTGACGCTGGTGGCGTATGGCGGTCCCGAGGTTGGCATTCTGTGTGCGCTGGGGAAGGTGTCGAAGCTGATCTTTGGCTTCGTTTCGCTGGACTCGATTGCGCTGGAGCCGCACTTTCGCTTGGCGCGGCAGAACGATGGGCTGGAGGTGCTGGAGCTCGACGAGGGCATGTTCCAGTGGGGCCTTTACGCAGCGGCGCTGAACCTGCCGTTCTTGCCTACGCGGGCGGGGCTCGGCTCGGACGTGATGCGGTTGCAGCCGGAGCTGAAGACGGTGCGTTCGCCGTATTCGGACGGTGAGGAGCTGGTCGCGGTGCCGGCGCTGAACTTGGATGCGGCGCTGATCCACGTGAACCGCGCCGACCGGCAGGGCAACGGTCAGATTTTGGCTGATGACCCGATGTTCGACGACCTGTTCGCGGCCGCGGCGGACGCGACGTACATGTCGACGGAGAAGGTCATTCCGACGGCGCAGTTTGCGGACGAGGGGCCGCGGCAGACGCTGAAGATCAGCCGTATGCATACGCGGGGCGTGATCGAGTCGCCGCACGGCGCGCACTTTACGGAGTGTCCGCCGGACTACGCGCGCGATGAGGCGTTTCAGAAGTGGTACGCGAGCACGGCGAAGGACCCGGCGGCGTGGAAGCGGTTTGTGGACGAGTTTGTGAACGCGCCTTCGATGGCGGCGTACGCAGAGCGCCTGGAAGCGTTCCGCGCGGAGGCGAAGTAGATGAGTGGGACACAAGAGATTCAGCGCGCGGAAGTCTGCGCGGTCGCGATCGCGGAGCTGTTCCGCGGTGATGGCGAGATCGTGGCGAGCCCGATGGGCCTGTTGCCGTCGATCGGCGCGCGTTTGGCGAAGCTCAGCTTCGAGCCCGACCTGCTGATGAGTGACGGTGTGGCCGGCTTGCAGGCCAATATCGGTGCCGTGGGTGACAAGACCACGCCAGTGATTCTGGAGGGCATCATGCCGTACCGGAGCGTCTTTGACGTGGTGTGGTCCGGCAAACGGCACGTGCTCATGGGCGCCTCGCAGATCGACCTGTACGGCAACCAGAACATCTCGGCGCTCGGCGATTGGAAGCAGCCCAAGACCCAGCTGCTGGGCGCGCGCGGCGCTCCGGGAAACACCATCTGCCACCCGACGAGCTACTGGGTGGCGAAGCACTCGAAGCGGGTGTTCGTCGAGAAGGTCGATTTCGTGTCGGGCCTTGGTTACGACCGGGCCGCCGAGCTGGGTGAGGGCGGCCGTTTTCATGAGATTCGCGGCGTGGTGACGAACCTGGCGGTGCTGGACTTTGCGACGCCGGACAACCGCATGCGGCTGGCGTCGGTTCATCCGGGCGTGACGGTCGAAGAGGTGGTCGAGGCGACGGGATTCGAGTTGGTGATTCCAGAGAACGTGCCGGAGACCCGGCTGCCGACCGCGGCGGAACTGCAGCTGCTTCGTGAGGTGGTGGACCCCCGTTCGCTGCGGCTTCGAGAGGTGCCTTCATGAGTCCGCATCCGGCGTTGAAGACGCGGTTTTGCGAGATGACGGGCGCGCGGTATCCGATCGTGCAGACAGGCATGGGCTGGGTGTCCGGCGTGCGGCTGACGGCGGCGACGTGTGACGCGGGCGGCTTTGGAATCTTGGCCGCAGCGACGATGACGTACGACGAGCTGGTGCAGGCCATCGACGAGATGCAGGAGCACACGACGGCGCCGTTCGGCGTGAACTTGCGGGCGGACCAGGCGGACGCGCGAGCGCGGGTGGAGCTGCTGGCGGCGCGCGGCGTGAAGCTGGCGTCGTTCGCGGGCTCGCCGAGCCGTGATCTGATCGACTACCTGAAGGAGCAGGGCGTGCTGACGATGCCGACCATCGGTCGCAAGCGGCACGCGGTGAAGATGCAGGAGTGGGGCGTGGACGCGGTGATCGCGCAGGGCCATGAGGGCGGTGGTCATACGGGGCCTGTGCCGACGTCGATTCTGCTGCCGGAATGTACCGGCGCGGTGGACATTCCGGTGCTCGGCGCTGGCGGTTTTCGCGACGGTCGCGGCTTGGTCGCGGCGCTGGCGTATGGTGCTGAGGGCATCGCGATGGGCACCCGGTTTTTGCTCACCAAGGAGAGCACAGTACCGGACGATGTGAAGGCGGCGTATCTGAAAATCGACGAGCGCCAGACGGTGGTGACGACGGCGATCGACGGCGCGCCTCAGCGGGTGATTCAGACGGATTTGGTGCGCTCCATCGAGGGCGCGGGGCCGCTGCGTCGGCTGCTGATCGCCATCCGCCACGGGCTCGCGTTCAAGCGGGAGTCGGGCATGGGGTTGGTGGAGCTGCTGCGTGAGGCGAAGGCGATGAAGAAGACGCAACAGCTCACGTGGCCGCAGCTTGTGATGGCCGCGAACGCGCCCATGATGACGCGGCTCTCGATGGTCGAGGGGCGCATGGAGTCGGGCATTTTGCCGACGGGTCAGATCGCCGGGACGATCGATCATTTGCCGCACGTGGCGGCGGTGCTGGAGGAGATCATGGCGGAGGCCGAGACGGCGCTCGCGCGGTTTGGAGTTTAGGGATGTCGGAGGGAGATAAGGTGGACGAGCAGGGCGGTACGGCAGGCGGCGAGCAGGACTTGGTACTGTTCGAGGTCGCGGACGGAGTGGGCACGATCACGCTCAATCGGCCGGAGTTTCGGAACGCTCAGAACGTGGCGATGCTACACGCGCTTGACGATGCGTTGACGCGAGCGGCGGCGGACGACGCCGTGAAGGTGATCGTGCTGCGCGGGGCTGGGAAGCACTTCACTGCGGGGCACGATATTGGCACGCCGGGGCGCGATATCGACAAGCCGTTTGAGCGCCGCGCGACGCAGTTTTGGGAGCACACCGGGAGGCCGGGCGCCGAGGATATGTACGTGCGTGAGGCGGAGGCCTACGTGGGGCTCTGCCAACGTTGGCGTGCGCTGCCGAAGCCGACGATCTGCCAGGTGCACGGAGCCTGTATCGCCGGCGGGTTAATGCTGGCGTGGGTCTGCGATTTGATCGTCGCTTCGGACGACGCGTTCTTTGCGGATCCGGTGCTGCGGATGGGTATTCCAGGCGTTGAGTTCTTCGCGCATCCGTTCGCGATGAACCCGCGGATCGCCAAGGAGTTCCTGTTCTTGGGCGACCGGATGTCGGCGCAGCGGGCGTACGAGGTGGGGATGATCAACCGCGTGGTTCCGCGCGCGGAGTTGGAGTCGACGGTGGCGGAGATGGCGGCTCGGATTGCCGAGAAACCACGGTTCGCGCTGAGCCTGACCAAGAAGGCGATCAACATGGCGGAAGACCGGATGGGGCTCCGCGACACGGTGGACGCGACGTACGGGTATCACCACCTGGCGCACGCGCATAACACGCTGTCGAGCGAGGATTACCTGCAGGGGCAGGACGCGAAGTCGATGAAGAAGGGGATGAAGTAAGAGGGGGGCACCCGAGTGCCGAATCTCTTCGTAAGGCTCGGGGCAAGCTCACGCTGTCCTTCGACTTCGCTCAGGAAGGGTTCGCGAGGGCCAATTGGTCGGCTGTGCCTTCGACTTCGCTGAGGACGGGGTTAGCGAGGGCTAATTGGTCGGCTGTGTCCTTCGACTTCGCTCAGGAAGGGTTAGCGAGGCTGTGTCCTTCGACTTCGCTGAGGACGGGGTTGGCGAGGCTGTGTCCTTCGACTTCGCTCAGGCAGGGTTGGCGAGGGCCAATTGGTCGGCTGTGTCCTTCGACTTCGCTCAGGAAGGGTTAGCGAGGGGAAATTGCTGGCTCTCCAGCTCCTTCCGACGCGGACCTTTCGCGCTACCTACGCCGTGCCTTCGCCGCCGAGGTGTAGGTTGTAGAGTCGGGCGTACTCGCCTTCGCGGGCGAGGAGGGCGTCGTGTTTGCCGCGTTCGACGACTTCGCCGTGGCGGAGGACGAGGATTTCGTCGGCTTTGCGGATGGTGCTCAGGCGGTGGGCGATGACGATGGACGTGCGGCCTTCGGTGAGTTGTTCGAGGGCGGTTTGGATGCGCATCTCGGTCTCGGTGTCCACGTTCGCGGTGGCTTCGTCGAGGATGAGGATGGGCGGGTTGATGACGAGGGCGCGGGCGAAGGAGAGGAGCTGGCGCTCGCCTACGGAGAGGGTGCGGCCGCGCTCGTCGAGCACGTGGTCGAGGGCGCCATCGAGGCGTTCGACGATCTCGTCGGCGCGGACGGCGCGGAGGCATTCCCAGATGCGGTCGTCGCTGACGTCGACGCCGAGTGTGACGTTTTCGCGGATGGTGCCGGCGAAGATGACGACGTCTTGGGGGACGAGGGCGGTGCCGGATCGGAGGCCGTGGAGGGTGAAGTCGCGGACGTCGCGGCCGTCGACGCGGACGGTGCCTTGGGTGGCGTCGTAGAAGCGGCTGACGAGGTGGACGATGGTGGATTTACCGGCGCCGGTGTCGCCGACGAGGGCGAGCATTTGGCCGGACTGGAGGTCGAAGTCGATGCCGCGCAGGACGTCGTCGGTCTTGCTGGGGTATCGGAAGCGTACGCCTTCGAAGGTGATGCGGCCTTGGGTGACGGCGAGCGCGGGGTCGGCGGTCTCGGCGTCGGTCATGGCGGACGGGGCGTCGAGGACGTCCATGATGCGCTCGCCGGACGTGAGCGAGGTTTGGATGAGGTTGAACTTTTCGGTCAGGTTGCGGACCGGAATCCAGAGCCGCGTGGTGTACTGCAGGAAGGTGAGCAGCACGCCGACGGAGGCGACACCGGCGCCGACGCGGTTGTAGCCGACCCAGAGCACGGCGACGGTGAACACGCCGCTGATGAGCATCATGAGCGGGCGCAGCAGGCCCCACGCGTGGATCATGGCGCGGGCGGACGTCTGGTGCGCGTCGGTGAGGGCTTTGAACTCGGCGCGCCGTCGGTCTTCGCGGCGGTACAGCTGGTTTTCGCGCATGCCCTGGAGGTTTTCGGCCAGCCAGGAGTTCATGCGGGATTGTACCGCGGAGTTGGTGCGCATCGCGGGTCGCGCGGCGGCGCGGTACCACACGGATACGCCGGCGAGCAGCGGGAACGCGAACACGAGGATGGCGGCCAACACGGGGTCGACTGCGAACATGAACGCGATGAGCACCAGGATGAACAGGCTGTCGCGCAGGCCCTCGGCGAAGGCGTCGGAGAACAGCTCGGAGATGGCCTGGATGTCGAAGGTGGTGCGGTTGACGAGGCGGCCGACGGGGTTCTTCTGGAACCAGCCTTGGTCCATGCCGGAGATGTGCGTGTACACGTCGACGCGCAGGTCATGCACGACGGATTGGCCGAGCTTTTGGACCAGGAAGGTGGCGCCGACGGCGACGGCCCAGCGGCCGACCCAGATGGCGAGCACGGCGAGGCCGAAGAAGAGGATGACGCGGGCGCCGAGCTGTTCGGGGTTTGCGCTGGCGAAGGACTGGGCGGCGTCGACCCAGAAGCGGTCGAACGCGGAGAGGTCACGCTGTCCGTGGGACTCGATTTGGTCGACCGCCATGCCGACCAGGTAGGCGGGCAGCGTCATGAGGAACGCTTCGACGAAGGCGAGGGCGACGGCGGTGAGGGCGAGCGCTCGGTGCGGCCGCAGGTAGTGCAGCAGGCGTCCGAGCAGGCGCGTGTCGAGCTCTTCGCTCTCGATGCGTTCCTCGGCCAACATCTTGACCAGGATGGGGTCGTTGGCGGCGGTGAGGACCTCGCGCTCGGTGCGGTGGAACGTCTCGAGGGCGAGCGTTTCGTCGGGCGTCAGGGCGGTGGTGGTCGTGTTGTCGCTCATGCGCCGGCCTCCCCGCTTTGGGCGGCGTCAGGTGTACCGACACCTTGTTCGCGGGCGATGCGGGCGTAGTAGCCGTCGCCTTCGCGGAGCTGCGCGTGGGTGCCATGGGCGACGAGCCGGCCTTCTTCGAGCACGGCGATTTTGTCGCATCCCTGCACGGCGCACACGCGGTGCGAGATGATGATGCCGGTGCGGTTCTCGAACACCTCGCGGAGGCTGGCGAGGATGGCTTCTTCGGTCTTGGCGTCGACGGCGGAGAGGCAGTCGTCGAGGACGAGGACCTTGGGGTTGGCGGCGATGCTTCGGGCGATGGCGAGGCGCTGTCGTTGTCCGCCGGACAGGTTGACGCCACGCTCGCCGAGCATGGTCTCGTAGCCGTGCTTGAGCTCGAGGATCTCGTCGTGCAGGTGCGCGTTTCGGGTGAACGTTTGGACGGGGTCGAGGTCGGAGGCGGCCATCGTCACGTTGCGCTCGACGGTGTCGCTGAACAGGAAGGTGTCCTGCGGGGCGACGACGATGGTCTCGCGGAGCGAGGCGAGGGTGAGCTCGAGCACGTCGTCGCCGTCGAGCGACACGGCGCCGGCTGGCGGGTCGTAGAGACGGACGAGCAGCTTGGCGAGGGTGCTCTTTCCGGAGCCGACGGGGCCGATGATGCCGAGGGTTTCGCCGGGCGCGACGGACAGGGTGATGTTTTGAAGCGCGAGCTCGCGGGTGGGGACGATGGGCGCGTCTTCGTCTTGCTCGTCGGGTGTGTTCTTGGCGGACTTTTTGTCGTCCGTGGTGTCGGCGTCGGCGTCGTCGAGGTGCAGCACGCGCTCGGGGTAGCGGAAGGTGAGGTTGTGGACCTCGATTCCGCCGACGTTTGTGTGGTCGGCATCGGTTGCGACGGCGCGGGCGACGCGGGCGTTGGGGGCGTCGACGATGTCGATCGGCTCGGCGAGCAGGGCGTCGATGCGGCGCATGGATGCGCGGCCGCGTTGGAACAGTGACACGGACCAGCCGAAGCCCATCATGGGGCCGCTCATGTAGCCAACCAAGAACAGGAAGGCGACGAAGGTGCCGATGGACATGGTGTCGCGGACCACGGCGGTGCCGCCGAACAGGAGGATGAGCACGATGGAGATGCCCATCATGAGGTCCAGCGTGGGCATGAGGACGCTGCGGACTCGGGCGAGGTCGAGCTGCTTGGCGAGGTGCCGGTGGCTGAAGTGGCGGAAGCGTCCGAGGTCGAAGCCCTCGCGGGCGTAGGCTTGCAGCACGCGGATGCCTGCGAAGCTCTCGCGGGCGCGCTCGGTGAGCTCCGAGAGGTCGTCTTGGACGGCCTCGAAGCGGTTGTACTCGGCGTGCGAGAGCACGTTGGTTACCAGGGCGATGATCGGGAGGGGGATCATCGCGATGAGGGTCAGCTTCCACGAGAGGGAGAGCATGACGGTGACGACGAGGGTGATGATGAAGATGGTGTCAGCGCCGACGAGCACGCCGGGGCCGTACATCATGCGCACTTGGTGCACGTCGTTGGTGGCGCGCGACATGAGGTCGCCGGATTTTGCGCGGTCGTAGAACGGCATCGACAGGCGCAGGAAGTGGTCTACGAGCGTGTTGCGTACTGTCTGGCCGATGCGGTGCGAGGGCACGGCGACGTACATCAACATGGGGTAGCGGCTCACGTTGGCGCCCACTTGCAGCATCAGGAAGATGATGACTGTGGCGGCGAACGTGAGGGTGGCTGCGTCCATGCCGAAGAAGGCCAGCAGCGGCGGCGTCGTGGGGGCAGGTCCGCCGACTTGGGCCGCGGCGACGTCGACGGCGATGGCCAGGAATAGGGGGGCGATAACGTCGCACGCGTTCACGAACAGCAGGGCGACGAGTCCGAGCGCGTAGGAGCGGCGTTCGGGTCGGAGGAGCTCGTTGAAGCGGCGGAAATCGCCGGCGATGTTCGGGGTCTTGGGAGGCACGTGCGTGCTGTGTCAGAAGACGCCGAACGGAGCGCGGGGGCGGCCTTTGGAGGGGCCGAGAACGCCGCAGAAGGTTGTACCGTTCGGGCGCACGGGATAGTGCGCGCTCCGAGCGTCCGCAACCGAATTGTGGCGCGTTAGCTCCCGGATGGCGCGCGCTACGCCTCCTCAGCCCGCAGTGTTGTGATGACTGAATCGAATCGAATCGTTCCCGTGTCGACGACGCGGACAGAGATGACGCAGATCGTATTGCCGACGCATGCGAACAATCTGGGGACCGTGTTCGGCGGTCAGATGGCGGCGTGGATCGACATCTGCGCGGCGGTCTCGGCGCAGCGTTTGGCGAAGGCGCCGGCGGTGACGGCGTCGATGGACAGCCTGCATTTCCGCCGGCCGGTGCGCCAGGGCATGGTGGTGGTGGTGCGGTCGCAGGTGAACCGGGCGTGGACGACTTCGATGGAGGTTGGTGTGCGGGTCGAGGCGGAGCACTTGGAGACGGGCGAGCGGGAGCACTGCTGCAACGCGTATCTGACGTTCGTGGTGGTGGATGCGGCGGGGAACCCGGTGCAGTGCCCGACGTTGGATCCGGGCGGTGAGGTGGATGATTTGCGTCGGTATGAGCAGGCGGCGCTGCGGCGGGCGAGCCGGTTGGCGTTGCGTGCGGAGTTGTTAGCGACGCGGGGGTAGGTCGTTTGGGGGATTTGGTTTGTGGGTGGGTTGGGGCCTGTCCTTCCGTTCGGCGGGCTCTCGGCGGACTGCTCAGATGGGTTTGTAGGTTGAGTGATTCGGTTTGGGGGTGAACAAAACGGTCGTTCTTGGATGTCGGCGTTGAGAAACTAGAGGCGGGGCGGTGGGTCGGGGTAGGGTGGAGGTCTCCCCCACATCGGACATACCGCATGGACGCGAATCTTCGGGCCTTCCTCGCTCAGACCGAATTGTTCAACCAGCTGCCGGAGTCGGCGTTTGACCAGTTGTCGGGCGACATCCAGGTGCAGCGGTTTTTCCCGCACGTGACGGTGTTCGAGCAGGGCGCGGCCTGTGATTACCTGTACGTGATTCACTCGGGTGCTGTGGAGGTTCGGCGGAAGGACACGCTGACGGGGATGGACTTTTTGCTGGCGATTTATGGGCCGGGGAAGAGCATCGGCGAGGAGTCGGTGTTGACGGATCAGCCGAGCGCGTTGTCTGCGATCGCGCGTGAGGAGACGCATATTGTGGTGATCCACAAAGACCTGGTGCGCGCGGTGATGAACGTGCAGCCGTCGGTTGGGGTGGCGGCGGCGCGGATTATGGCGCGTCGGACGAACCGGTTTGTGGCGGACAAGGGTGTGCGGTTTGTGTCGCTTCACAAGGTGAACGTGGACCCGGAGATCGTGTCGTTGCTGCCGGAGCGGGTGATCACGGAGCATCAGGCGATTCCGATCGCGAAGATGGGGCACACGCTGACGGTTGCGATGGTGAACCCGCACAATTTGGTGGCTTACGACGAGGTGCAGCGGGCGTGTAAGGGGCTCTACGTGGAGCCGGTGGGCGTGGCGGAGTCGGACTTTGAGCGGTTCATGCGTCTGCACGGGAGCAAGGTGCAGCAGGCGGTTTCTGGCGACGGCAATGTGTTGCCACCGCTGCCGCAGCGGAACCACGCGCTTCGGTTCCTTCAGGATGGCCAGGACCACGCGGCGGAGTCGGACCGGCGGCCGGACGTGTCGGGCGAGCAGGTGATCATGCTGCTGAATCAGCTGATCGGCGACGGGCTGGTGCTGGACGCGAGCGACATTCACATCGAGCCGAGCGGCGAGCATATGCATGTGCGCTACCGGATTGATGGCGCGCTGATGCGTCGCGCGGAGCCGGTGTCGATGCGTTATCACGCGCCGATGATCAGCCGTCTGAAGGCGCTGGCGTCGATGGACATTACGGAGCGTCGCAAGCCTCAGGATGGGCGGTTGGGCATGACGTTCAATAACCGTGAGGTGTCGTTGCGCATGTCGACGGTGCCGACGCGGTTTGGCGAGAACATGGTCATGCGCGTGCTCGACAAGTCGAACTCGCTGATGAGCCTGGAGCGCATCGTCACGGTGCCTGCGGTGCGCGATATGATTCGCGCGCTGATTTTCCAGCAGCACGGCATCGTGTTGGTCACGGGTCCGACGGGTTCTGGCAAGACCACGACGATGTATTCGGCGATCCTCGAGCGGCAGGACGAGGGGGTGAACATCGTGACGATCGAGGACCCGATTGAGTACACGATCTCGGGCATCACGCAGGTGCAGTACAACGAGCAGGTGGACCTGACGTACGCGGAGGCGGTGCGCGCGTTCTTGCGGCAAGACACAGACATTATGCTGATCGGCGAGACGCGGGATGCGCGGACGGCGCACAACGCGATTCAGGCGGCGCTTTCGGGGCACTTGGTGGTGACGTCGCTACACACGAACAGCGCGCTGGGGACGGTGTACCGGCTGCAAGAGATGGGCATCGAGTCGTTCTTGATCGCGAACGCGATGTCTGGCGTGATCGCGCAGCGTTTGGTGCGGACCACGTGCGGTGAGTGTCGGGTGCCGTCGAAGGTGTCGCCGGAGATCTTGCGGCGGTTGTACCAAGACGTGGCGGACGCGCCGCAGACGTTTGTGGGCAAGGGCTGTCCGAGCTGTAACGGGTCGGGTTTCCGGGGTCGTACGGCGGTGATGGAGGTGCTGCAGATGACGGAGGAGCTGCGCAGCGCGATCGCGGAAGCGCAGTCGATGTCGAACCTGCGTCGGATCGCGCTGGAGGGCGGGATGGTGACGTTCCACGACTACGCGAAATACCTGTTGAGTCGCGGGGTTACGACGCCGGAAGAGGTGCTGCGCGTGCTGTCGATCGAGGACGATATGCGGACGGTGACGTCGCGGTTGAACACGTGCACGGGCTGCGGTCACCGCAACCGTCCGGAGTTCTCGTTCTGCGAGGAGTGTGGGTCGGATATCCGGCCGGCGAGCTAGCGCGAGCTGGGTTCCACCGCCGAAGGCGTGCAGAAGTTCATTGGGGACGTGTTCCCGGAGATGCCGGCGGCGGAGGCCGAGGCGCGGTTCATGCGGGAGAACCGCCCGACTTCGTTGATTCAACGGCTGATCAACCCCGAGGAGATTGGCGACATCGTTACGTTTGTCTGCAGCGCTCGCGCGGCGGTGATCAACGGCAGCAACATCCGCGCGGAAGGCGGGATGATTCAGAGCGCGTTCTGACCGCGTGAGGCGTACCCGTCCTCGGGGTGGTGGAGTGACAACGTTGGCGGCTTCGCGTACCGTTTGCACCTGATTCCTGTGGAGGGGCGCATGTACCGTCGCGTTGACCAAGTTTTGTGCGGGGCGAACACGCCTGTTTCTGAGTCCGCGCGGTGGGTGGCCGTCGCGGTGGCCTGCGTTTGGGGGCTCGCCGGGTGTGGCGCCGAGCTGGGCGGATCGGCTCAGATGGGGGACGTGTCGGACGTCGGTGAGGCGTCGGGAGATGTGTTGGTCGACGCTGATTCGCGGTTGGAGTGCGGGGAGGGCGCTTGGCGCGATGGCGCGTCGGGGACGTGTCACGCCTGGACGGTGTGTGCGGCGGGGACGTTCGAGTTGGCGGTCGGCACGGCGGTTTCGGACCGTGTGTGTGTCGCTTGCGCGGAGGGGACGTTCGCGGCGGCCGAAGGCGGTGTTTCGTGCGCGCCGTGGACGGCGTGTGTTGCCGGCGAGTCGGTGACCACCGAGGGAAGCGCGTCGAGCGATCGTGTGTGCACGCCGTGCCCGGAGGGAGCCTATTCGGTGGCGGTGAATCAGCCGGAGTGCGTGGTGTCTGAGCCGTGTGCGCCGGGTTCGGTGGAGGTGGTCGCTCCCACGCCGACGTCGCCACGGGCTTGCGAGGCGTGCGCGGCGGGCACCTACTGCGCGGGCGGAGACGCGGCGGTCGCGGCTTGTGCGCAGGCCCCATGGGACAACGCGTGGGATGATGATGCGAGTGCCGCGACGGCGTGCGTCGCGATGACGGACTGCGTGCCAGGCGAGGCGGTGGCGGTCGCGGGTTCCGCGACGTCGGACCGGGTCTGCGCGGCGTGCGCGGCGGGGACGTTTAGCGCTGAACTGAACGCCACGTCGTGCGTGGCGCACTCGGTGTGCAGCGCGGGGAGCTCCGTGGAGACGGCGCCTTCGGAGCGGAACGACCGGACCTGTTCGCCGTGCGCGCTTGACGCCTTTAGCGACGTCGAGAACGCGGAGGTTTGTGTTGAGCACGCGGTGTGTGCGGCCGGAACGTTTGTGTTGGCGGCACCGACGGCGACGTCGGACCGGGTCTGCGCGGCGTGCGCGGCGGGGTACTATAGTGATGTGGAGAATGCGTCGGGATGCGTGGCACACACGGTGTGTGATGCTGGCTCGGTGGTGGGTACCGCGGGCACTGCGTTGCTCGACAACGTGTGCGTGGGTTGTGTCGCCGGCGCGTTCTGCGCGGGCGGTGGCGCGCCGTCTGTGGCGTGTGCGGCGGGCCTCTGGGATGCCGACGGCGACCCGGCGACCCCCTGCGTCGAGGCGCAGGACTGCGGCGGGGGTGGCTACGAGGCGGTGGCGCCTTCGCCGACGACCGACCGCACGTGTGCGGCGTTGCGGGATTGCGACGTGGGTTCGTTCATTTCGGAGGCCGCGACGCCGACGTCGGACCGGGTGTGTGCGGCGTGTCCGACGGGCACGTATAGCGTGGGGTTGAATGTGCCAGCGTGCACGGCGCAGGCGGTTTGCGCCGCCGGAGCGACGGTGGCGGTCGCGGGGACCCCGTCGTCGAATGTGGAGTGCCGGGATTGCGAATCCGGGGAGTACTGTCCGGGCGGCGACGCGCCTGCGGTGGCGTGCGTGGGCACGTGGGATGATGACGCCGACCCGGTGACGGCGTGCGTGGCGGCGCAGGATTGCTCAGCGGGGACTTACGTTGTGAGCGCGGCGTCGGGGACGGTGGATCGGGTGTGTGCGGCGTGCGCGGCTGAGATGTTCAGCGACGCGAGCAACGCGGCGGCTTGCGCGCCTTGGACGCCATGTGACTTTGAAGGGCTGTTGATCGCGCCGGGGACGTCCACATCGAATGTTGAGTGTGGCGAATTGGCGGACTGGATGCATCAGTTTGGGACGTATTCGTGGGATTCCGCGCCCGCGGTCGCCGTGCATGCCGACGGGTACGTGTACGTGGCCGGTTCCGTTGGCGCGGCCCTTCCGGGTCAGGTGAGCGCAGGACGTACGGACATCTATGTTGCCAAGTTCGACGTCCTGGGACGGCAGGTCTGGCTCCAACAATTAGGCTCGTCGCTTACGGATTTGTTGTCAGCAATGGCGATCGACGCGGATGGGAACGCTTACCTCGCGGGGCAGACCGCGGGGTCTTTCATGGGGCATCCGCACATGGGCGAACGTGACGCGCTCGTGTTCAAGTTGGACCCGGACGGCGAGGTCCTGTGGTCGACTCAGTTTGGCTCGGCGGACGAAGACATCGCGAACGAAATCGCTCTGGGCCCGGACAACGCGCTCTATGTCGTAGGTACAACGGAGGGTGACTTGGGCGCCGACAACACGGGGGGTACTGACTTGCTGGTTCAGCGTCTCGACGCTCGCGATGGTTCGCTCGGGTGGACCTATCAGGTGGGGTCAGGCGACCTCGACAAGTTGCGTGGTGTGGCGGTGTCGTCGTCCGGGACGGTGTATTGCGCGGGGGGCTTCGATGGTGCGTTTCCCGGGGAGACCCATGCAGGTTTGGGTGACGTGGTCATTTTGGCGCTCAGCTCGTCGGGCACGCTGCTTTGGTCGGACCAGTTCGGGACTGACGGGCAAGACTCGGCCATCGAGGTCGTGGTGACCGAAGATGCGTTGTACGTTACGGGCTGGGTCCACGGCACGCTGCCCGGGGCCACTTGGGTCGGCTGGATAGACGGATTCGTCGCGCGGTATTCGCTGGCCGGGGAGCGGCAGTGGCTGACGCAGTTTGGCTCGACGACCTCCGACTCGGTGTGGGGGATGGTGGCGGTTGGGGATGGCGTCGCGGTGGTGGGGGCGACGGCCACGTCGTTCTTGGACGGCACTTCGTTTGGCTTCGCCCAGGCTTTCGTCGCGCAGTTTAATGGCGAGGGGACGCTCTCGACCGTGGACTATCATGGCGGAACAGCGTCGACGTCCGCCTTGGTCGCGGCGACGTTTGGAGACGCTTGGGTGGTGCTCGGTGGGGGGACGTGGGGCCAATTGGGCGAGGCGCCTTCTGCGGGCACGCGTGATGCCTTCGTGTGGTTTTTGGAACTCTAGTCGGCTGTGCTCGGGCGTGGGGCTTCGGGGTGGCGCAATCGCTTGTTAGCTGTCTCGCCTATGGTCGGGCGTTGCGCGGATGAGCGCGTAGACCGCGAGGCAGAAGATGGGGACGGAGAGGGCGATCGCTGCTGGGGGTAGGCTGGCTGTGGCGTCTGGCGTGGCGGCAGGATCTCCGCCTGCGTAGGTGCTGACGATAGCGAGGGTGTTGTTCAGGAAGTGGAACAGCATGGCGGGGTAGATGCTGCGGGTTCGCAGCACGAGGAACGTCATGATGATGCCGAGCATGGTGGTGCCGAACAGGCGGTACACGCTCAGGTGGAAGATGCCGAAGAGGAGGCCGACGAGGATCGCGGATTGGGTGTCGGTGAGGCGGTCTCGGACGCCGGCGAGGATGAAGCCTCGGAAGACGAGTTCTTCGCAGACGGCGGGGCTGACGCCGACGAGGAAGATGAGCCAGACCCAGTCGAGGGCGTTCTCCGGGGGCGGGAAGAACTTGGCCATCTGCTCGGCGAGCTCGGGTGGCGTGGTCAGGATGTGGGTGTCGATGAGGCCGTTGAGCCAGTTGACGAGCACGAGCGCGCTGAGTGCGAGCAGGACGGTGGCGGCGTAGTGCGCTGGCGCGGCGGGTCGGAGGTGGAAGGTGCTGCGGAGGTCGAGCTTGCTGTAGACGGCGAGGGCGAGCGTTGGGGCGAGCAGCACGAGCCAGAGGGTAGCGAACAGGCCGGGCTGCGCGGCCTTGGTCTGCAGGGTGGCGCCCACGTAGAAGAGCAGCACGAAGAGGACGGCGTACCAGGCGATGGCGTCGCCCATTGCGGGGCGTGGCTTGGGCAGGATGTCGGCGCGTCGCGGGATGAGGTTGAGCGAGCCGCGTTCGCCGAGGATGACGGACTCTTTGCCGAAGAGCTTGGCGGCGAGGACGAGGGCGAGGGCGGTCCAGACGAGGCTGGTGGTGCCGACCCAGAACAGCGCGTCGAGGCGCAGGCCTTCGACGAGCAGGAGCTTCATGAGCAGGATGGTGCCCATGGCCGGGAGTGCGCCGAGCTGGGTGGAGTATTCGAAGCCGGGGAGCTGGGCGATCATGGCGGGCACGAGGCACACCAGGAACACGGGGGTCACGAACGTTTGCGCTTCTTTGAACGAGCGGGCGAGCACGGCGACGGCGAGCAGCACGGCGCTGAAGAACAGCGCGAGCATGGCGACGGTGACGGCCAGCGCGGCGAACACGGGCAGGGGGATGGATAGGTTGAGCTGCTCGGAGAGTTCGGGTGCGACGAGCAGGTTTTGCCCGAGCACGAGCCCCATACTGAGTAGGTTCGCGCCTCCGGAGAGGGCGGCGATTCCGACGACTGCGATGTACTTTCCGCCGACGATCTCGATGGCCGAGATGGGGGCGGTGAACAGGGTCTGGATGGTGCTGCGTTCTTTCTCGCCGGCGGTGAGGTCGATGGCGGGGTAGTAGGCGCCCATGAGCACGGTGACGAGCACGAGCATGGGGAGGATGGAGCCGAGAACGAAGCCGCCTTGTTGTCCGCTGGTGGAGCGGTTGTTCTGGATGATGCGGATGGGGCGGGCGAACTCGGCGGGCAGGTTGGCGTCGGCGATGCGCTGGGTGAGGGTCTGGTCGTTGTAGAGCAGGATTTGCTCTTCGACGCGGTCGACGGCGTTCCACGAGGCGTCGTCGATACTCTCGAATTGCAGCGAGACTTCGGCGGTGACTGCGGGGTCGAGTTCGGCGGGCCATTTGGAGGCGTCGACGATGAGGTCGACGACGCCGAGGGATTGCGCGGACACGGGCACGACCTCGAGGAGCTCGTGTTCTCCGAGGGCTTCGAACGCGGGGTGTCCGGGTCCGGCGCCGTAGAGTCCGATGAGCGAGGGCGTCTCTTCGAGCTCGGTGAGCTGCGCGCTGCTGACCTGCGTGGCGAGCACGAGGAGTGCGGGGTAGAGCAGCACGGGGAGGAAGACCATCATGAAGAGGGTCCGCCGGTCTCGCAGCGCTTCGCGGAGCTCCTTCTTGGCGATGGTGGTGACGACGCGGGGCCTGAACCGGGAGCGTTTGGGCGCGTTCATGGTTGGGCTCCTTCGGGGGCTTCGGCGTCGGCGCGCGCGACGAGGTCGAGGAAGGCTTGGGTGAAGTGGTCTCGTCCGGTGGCGGCGAGGATCTCAGGGACGGTGCCTCGGGCGAGGATTCGGCCGCGGTGCATGAGCACGACGCGGTCGCAGATGAGCTCGACCTCGCTCATGACGTGCGTGGAGAAGAGCACGGCGCGGCCTTGTCGGGCGAGGTTGCGGAGGGCGTCGAGGATGAAGCTGCTGGAGACGATGTCGAGGCCGCTGGTGGGCTCGTCGAAGACCAGGATTTGTGGGTCGGAGACGAGGGTCCGGGCGAGGCTGACGCGCTGCTTTTGGCCGGTGGAGAGGTTGCCGGCGAGGCGGTCCGCGAACTCGGTGATGCCGAAGGCTTGGATGAGCTCTTCGATGCGGTCTTCGGCGACGAGCGCGGGTACGTCGTTGAGCTGGGCGAAGTATCGCAGGAATTCGCGTGGCGTGAGCCGTGCGTAGAGGCCGGTGTCTCCGGTCTGGTAGCCGAGGGTCGCGCGGGCGCGGAGCGGGTCGATGGTGACGTCGTGTCCGTCGACGAGGATCTGGCCGGCGTCGGGGCGGATGAGCGTCGAGATCATGCGCAGCGTGCTGGTTTTTCCAGCGCCGTTGGGGCCGAGCAGGCCGACGACTTCGCCACGGTGAAGCTCGAAAGAGACGTCGGAGACCGCCTGCACCTGTTGGTAGCTGCGGCTGACGTGGGACACGCGGATCGCGGGATCGGTGGTGGTCATGGGGCGAGACTACGCCAACGCGGCGCAGGGTTCATGTAAAACGGGGTGCGGCGCGGGCTGAAATCGGCAGGCGGTGGTGGGCAAAAGTGGTCACGGCCGTGCGCGATGGAGTAGCAACGAGGCATGGAAAGCTCTTCCAAGGCCACGTCCCCCGGACGCACGTCTCCGGCGCGGGCGGTGTTGCGGATTCGTCCGACGTCGTGGCTTTCGGTGATCTTGCTGGCGAGCGTTGTGCTCGGCGCATGGGTTTGGTCGGAGCGGGTGGCGCGTTCGGAAGACGCGTTGATCCGGGAGCTTTCGGCCTCTGGGGCGATCGCGGTTTCGGCGGTGGTCGAGGCGGAGGTGGCGTCGTTGGCGACGTCGCTGTCTCGGTTCGCGGGCCTCCGGCCGGTGTCCTCTGTTGCGGGCGCGTCTTCTCGTTGGGGCGCCGCGGCGTCTCCTGCGCTGGAGTGGGTTCGGTCGTCGACGGAGTTTCGCACGCTGGCTGGCTTTCGGGCGGTGGGCTGGTTTCCGGACGGGGACGGCGCTCGGCTGCACTCGGGGGAGTGGAGCGAGGACGAGGCTGCTGCGGCTGCGACCGGCTTTGCGGTGTCGTTTCCGTCGGAGGTTCGCACGGACCGGGTGCGGGTGTTCAGCTCGCAGGAGGCGCTGTGGTTCGGTGTGCGGCTGGGCGACGACGCGGACTCGGGAGTGCTGCTGGCGGTGATCGACGCGTCGACGCTGGCGGCTCGGGTTCCGGCGCTGACGGACTCATTTGGGATGATGTTGGAGTCGCCGGCGGGCACGACGTACACGCTCGGGACGCTGCATCCGGCGACGGCGGTGCCGTGGGCGGCGGAGCTGCCGCTTCGCATTGGCGGCGAGCAGTGGCAGGTGCGCGCGGTGCCGAGCGAGCGCGAGGTGGTGCGCCTGAAGTCGTCGCTTCCGACGATGATTCTGGTGGTCGGTATTTTGTTCGGTAGCCTGTGCTCGGTGGTGATTCGTGCGCTTCAGATGGAGCGGACCTCGGCTGGCCGGGCGCGTTTGGCGACCACGCAGCTGCGGGCGAGCGAAGCCGAGGTGCGGGCGCTGAACGCCGGCTTGGAGCAACGGGTGGCGGATCGAACGGCGGCTTTGGAACGTTCGAACCGGGACCTGGAGCAGTTCGCTTACGCGGCGTCCCACGACCTGCAGGAGCCGCTGCGCATGGTGGTGAGCTACCTGCAGTTGCTCGAGCGGCGTTACAGCGACGTGCTCGACGACAAGGGCCGCGAGTTCCTGAATTTCGCCGTGGATGGCGGCGTGCGGATGCGGGAGTTGGTGCGCGGGCTGCTGCACTACGCGCGGGTCGGTCGCGGGCGCGTGGAGGCGGTGGAGGTCCGGTTGGACGACGTGCTCTCCGATGTGCTCTCGAACCTGTCGGTGGCGATCGCGGAGCGCGACGCGGAGGTGGTGGTTTCGCCGCTTCCGGTGGTGGGCGGCGACTACGAGCTGCTGGTGCAGCTGTTCCAGAACCTGGTCGGAAACAGTCTGAAGTACGCGACGGAGCGTCCTCGGGTTCGGGTGAGCGGCGAGCAGGTGGCCGGCGACGACGGGTTCTCGTACCGCATCCAGGTGGAGGACTCGGGGATCGGGATTCCAGCGGACGCGGCGGACCGTATCTTTGAGTTGTTCCAGCGCCTGCACGATCGCGAGACGTACGAGGGCACAGGGCTCGGTCTGGCGGTGTGCAAGCGCATCGCGGAGCTGCACTCCGGCGAGATTCACTTGGACACGTCGTACACGGACGGTTGCCGCTTCGTGGTGGTGCTACCGCGGTTGGCGGTTCACGGTCGCAAGGCTTCTCGGAGCGCGCTCTTTAGGCTTGCGCAGTCGGAGTAGCGGAGCTCAGGTTCCTTGCCGAGCGCGACCAGGATCGCGTCGCCGAGGGGTTTGGAGATGAGCGGATTGTAGGTGCGCGGGTTCTCGGCGACCTCGGTGAGGTGCGCGGTCATCATGCGGAATTCGGACTCGTAGTTGAACGGCGGCCGTCGCGTGAGGAGCTCGAAGAGGTTGCACCCGAGGGCGTAGATATCGGCGCGGATGTCGGCGTCTCCGGCGTCGACGAACTGCTCTGGGGCCATGTACTGGAGTGTGCCGATGACGGCGCCGACGTGGGTACGTTTGGTGTGGTTGGTCTGCGCTTTGGCGACGCCGAAGTCGGTGATTTTGAACGCGAACCCGTCGGCGGTGTGCACGACGAGGATGTTCTCGGGTTTGATATCTCGGTGGATAACGCCGGAGGCGTGCACGGCGCTGATGCCGTCGATGAGCGGCAGGAAGAGTTCGACGAGGACGCGCGGGTCTTGTGGGCAATCCGACGAGACCATGAACTCGCGGAGCGTGGGTCCGGAGACGAGCTCCATGACGAGGAAGTCGCGTCCGTTTTCGGCGCCGACGTCGAGGATTTGCACGACGTTGGGGTGGTTGACCTTGATTTGTATGCGGCCTTCTTCGGTGAAGCGTTCGCGTGCGTGCGGTGTGTCGAGCAGCCAGCTGTGGAGGACTTTGACGGCGACGCGCGCGCCTTCTTTTTCGTCTGTGGCGACGTACACTGCGCCTGCTGCGCCGACGTCAATGAGGTCTTCGATGCGGTATCGCTCGGCGAGCAGGGTGCCGTGTGGGAGGTCCGCGCCGCCGGCGTGATTGACGGTGGAGCGGCTGGGCATGGCGGACTCGACGCGTCCTCCGCAGTGGGCGCAGAGGGAGGCGGTGATGAGGTTTTCGCGTCCGCAGTCGCCGCAGGGGTTGGTGACTTCTTCGGTGACGTCGTCTTGGGATCCGGCGATCCGGATGGGCTGCTGCGCGGCGTCTCGGACGATCATTCCGCGGGCGCGCATCCATCGTATCCGCCCGGATTTATTGCGGATTCTGTAGTCGAGGGAGAAGGTGCTTTCGCCGGACTGGATGGCGGCTTGCAGGCCATCCGCGAGGGGTGAGGCGTCTTCATCGATGACGCGGTCGAACCACTCTTCGGCGGAGTTGGCGAGTTCGTGTGGCTCGAAGCCGAGCATGGCTTTCCAGCCTGGGGAGTAGGTGATGGCGCCGGTGGCGAGTTCCCAGTCCCAGAGTCCGTCGGCGGATTGTTGGATCCAGAGTGTGTAGCGTTCACGCCAGCGTTGGACCTGCTGGGTGGCTTGGGTTCGTTCGATGGCGAAGCGGATGGCGCGCCCGAGTCGTCGGGGTGTGGCTTCGTCTTTGACGATGTAGTCTTGTGCGTCTCGCTGGAGGCTTTCCATGCCGAGCCGGTCGTCGTCGAAGCCGGTGAGGACGATGACGGGGAGGCTGGGCCAGTCGGCTTTGAAGCGGGTGAGGGTGTCGAGTCCGAGGGAGTCGGGGAGCGAGAGGTCGAGGAGGACGACGTCGCATGGCTCGCGTCCGGCGAGCTGGATGGCGTGATCGAGCGTACGTGCCGCGTGCACAATATAGGTGGCCCCTGGCGCTTCGGAGAGGGCCTCCGTGACAAGGACAGCGTCCCCTGGATTGTCCTCGACGAGGAGGACGTGGATCTCTGATGTGGTCACCGCGGAGTAGCCGTTAAAGTCGGAGGCGGAGCGAAGCGCCGGGGATTATTAAGACGTCCGTGGAGGAGCGGTCGTCGGGGCAGCATCGCGCACGCTGGGCGCCGGCGCAAGGGCGGGTAGTGGCGCCGGCGCAAGGGCGGGTAGTGGCGCCGGCGCAAGGGCGGGTAGTCGCGCTGGTGCAAGGGCGGGTCGTGTTGTGGGATGACGTGGTGTTGGGCGGGTGGGTTTGAATCGCGAGGGGTGTGCGTTGTGGGGCGCGTTGGGGTTAGAGTGGTGCGGTCTCTTGCAGAGGTCTGTTGATGGGCTCGGTTGTCGCTGTGACAGAAGTAGGTGCATATCGGTGCACGGCGTTGCTGGGTGAGGACGCGTGGTTTTGGCATTACTCGGCGACTTCGTCGTCGGGTTCGTTTCGATTGGCGGTGTTGCGCGGCGTTTGCGACCGGGCGGCGTTGCGGGCGCGGGTAGCCGAGCTGGGCCGCCTTCCCAAGGCGGGTGAGCTCGGCGTGGCGTTGGGTCTGGCGGAGGACGCGGAGCGTGTGGCGTTGGTTGTGGCGGATGATGGCTCCGCGGACTGGTTGTCGGGGGTGAGCGGTCTGTTGGTGGCGGACGGGCTGACGCGTTATCGGGCTGCGGTGACTGCGTTGGCGCGGCTTCATGCGCAGGGGTTGGCGCATGGTGCGTTGGGTCCGCAATCGCTGCGGGTGGGTCGCGACGGCGCGGTTGGGTTGTGCTTTGCGGGGGTGTCGGACCTGCTGACGGCGGGGCCGGATTGGGACGGTTGGCGTCCTCCGGAGTCGTATTTGGGCGCGGGGACGGGGTATTCGCGGGATGTGTTTGCTTTGGGCGCGGCGGGTTATGGGTTGGCGACGGGGTCGGCGTTGGGTGCTGGGCTTGGGCTTCGCGGTTGGCGCCAGGCGGCGTTGGGGCGTGGTGCATGGCCGGGTGATTCTGGGGCGGTTTGGCGTGGTGTGAGCCCGGGTTGGCGTCGCGTGGTGGCGGTGGCTTATGGTTCGCCGGAGGTTCGGTATACGAACGCGGTTGTGATGGGCGCATGCTTGGGGACGAGCGGCGTTGGTTTGGGCGTGGCAGAGCGAGTGGAGGTCTGGAGCGGCGGGGCCGCGCAGGCGCAGCCTGTGCGGGCCCGCCGCGTGGGTTGGGGGCGTTTGGCGGCGGCCGCCGGAACGGCGGCCGCCGTGGCGGCCGGCGTTCTGGTCGTGCGCGGGCGTCCGGCGGCAGAGCTCGACCGGACATGCGAGACCACATCCGATTGCGCCAACGACATGATGTGCGCCTCCGGGCTGTGCGAAGTGCCCGGCTTCGTTTACCTGCCGCCCGCGCACGTCTCGATCGGCACGCCACCGGGCCAGGTTCGGAACGCCAACGAGCAACAGTTCGAGGCGGAACTCACGCACGGCTTCTTCGTTTCGCGCTACGAGGTCACCCAGGGCGAGTGGGCCGAGCGGCTGGGCGCCGGAAGCACGCCGAGCTGGTTCAGCGGGTGCGGAGAACGCTGCCCGGTGGACTCCATCAACTGGTTCGAGGCGCTGGTCTTCGCCAACAGCCGCTCCACCGCCGCGGACCTGGAGCCGTGCTACTCCCTCACAGAGTGCGAAGGCGACTTCGCCGCCGGCTGCCCCGAGCTCCAGGCCGACAGCCGCTTTCACCAGTGCGAGGGCGAGTTCCGCTGCGCCAACGTGGTGTTCCGAGGCGTTGACTGCGAGGGCTATCGGCTGCCCACCGAGATCGAGTGGGAGTACGCCGCGCGCGGAGCGACACGAACCGCACACTACGGCGGCGAGATGCACCTCTCGGCTGAGACCATCGAGGCCGACTTGCGCGCGCTCTCCGATATCGCCACCACGGTCGTGAACGCAGAGGTCGCCTACGCGCCGTCGTGGCCGTGTGCAGTGCGCGGCGACTCACCGGGGCCACCTTGTGGACCTTCTGCGGTGGGCTCGCGGACGCCGAATGCGTACGGCCTGTACGACATGATCGGCAACATGGGCGAGTGGACGTTCGACGCCTGGCGACCAAACCCGATCGCGCTCCCCGGGGAGAGCTGCGCGAACGCGGAGATTGGCCCGTCTGGCGAACCGGAGTGCGAGATGCGCGAGGTGCAGGACCACTTTAGCGACGCAGCCGGCGGTCAGCGCTCCGTGCGCGGGGGCAACTGGTACCACGGGCCCGCCATCGCGCGTTCGGCCTCGCGTTCGGGCGCGGATGCGGAGACGCGGTGGATCGACATCGGGCTCCGATTGGTCCGCACGCACGTCGCGAACTAGCGTCGCCCGCATGTCGCTGATTCACTCGTCACGCGTCTGGTGGATTCACCCCTCAGGCCTCTCGTGGATCACGCTGCGGTGGCGTCGCGAGAAAAGTGGATCATAGGCTGCCGAAAATTGGAGCCGATCGGGGTGCGTGGTAAACCGTGTGACACCGCACTCATCGCACATCGAGGCTTCGCATGATCAGCACAGAAACCGCCGCGTCCTTCGCCATGTCCACTGCCGTCCCCGCCGACGCGATGGACGACCGGATTCGACTCGCCCGCCGTCGCCGCCTTGAGACCGAGGTTACGCTGCGAGACCCGGAAGGCTTTGGTTCCGTCGCGTTTCCGTGCCGAGACATCAGCGTCACGGGCGTGTTCGTGTACTCGACCGCCTGCGTGCAGACGGGCAGCGAGTTCATCTGCGAAGTCGCCATGGAAGACGGCGAAGTCGTGGAGGTCGTCGGCCACGTGTCGCGCGTCGTGCTCGACGCCGAGATGCCGGAGCGGTCGGGCATGGGCATCGAGTTCACCAAGTTGGCGCGCGAAGCCCGCGAGCGTTTGGTGGCATTCACCGCTCGCTCGCTCGCGCCCGCGGCGTTGGCCTAGCCACTCGCCTGTAGCGTTGGCCTAGCCACTCGCCTGTAGCGTTGGCCTAGCCACTCGCCTGGGTCGCGTGCGAACGCCGCGCCCCGAAGGCCCCCAACGCTCGGAGACGGGCGTCTAGCGGGCGCCGTTCTCGAGCAACCACGGCATGAAGTTGCCCGACAGGTCGCGGCTCGCCGGTGGGATGTGCACGCCGTCCTGGATGGTCCAAAGGGCCACTGGCGCGCTGCACCCGGTCCACTCGGTCACCGTCGTCTCGGCGCCTTCGGCGGCGCTGTAGATATCGAGCGCGGTGCCTTCGACGGGCTCGGCGTCACAGCCCTGGAGGTCGGCCCAGAACGCGGCGGAATCGTAGGCGCCTGCGCCCAACGGGTTGCCGGGCTCGGGGTCGTACGGCACGGTCTCGTCGGCGGTTCCGTGCACCTGAAGGACGGCGACCTCATGCTCCGGCTCGCACGGGCCGAGCGCGTTGGGCATGGCGCCGGCCAAGCTCATGATGCCGGTCACGCGGTCGGAGTGTTCGCACGCCATGCGGTACGACATGAATCCGCCGTTCGAGTGTCCGATGAAGAACACGCGGTCGGTGTCAATTCGGTACCGGGCCTCAGCCTCATCGAGCAATCCGATGAGGTAGCCAGCGTCGTCGACGTCGGAGCCGAAGCCGCAGCAATCGACCCACGCGTTCCAGAAGCGATCGCCGTTCGCGTTCTCGGTGCCGTCTGGGTAGATGAGCACGAAGCCGAGGTCGTCGGCGAGGTCGCTGAGGTTGAAGTAGAGTTGTTGCACGAGCCCGTTGGCGCCGTAGCCGTGGAGCATGACCAGGAGCGGCCACTCCTGTTCGTTGGTGTAGCCGTCGGGCACGGTCACCTTAGCGGGACGGTCGCCGCCGACCGGTGTGGTATCCGGCGGCATGGGCCACGCCGAGATGTCGACGTCGGGAGCGGCTGCGTCGTCCGTGGCATCCGCTGCGGCCACGTCCGACTCGGTGGCGTCGGTTGCGGCGGCATCGCTCTCGGGTGCCGCGTCGGTGGTGTCCTGGGTGCCGGTGTCCACGCCCGGCTCGGCGGTTTCGTCTCCGCATGCAGCGACGGCGCCGGCGATGGCGATGGCGCCGAGCGCGCAAGCGGTTCGGGTCAGCGCAGACCGCGTCATGAGGTCACCGCGATGGCTTCGATTTCGAACAACGCGCCGAGCGGTAGCGCTGCAGCGGCGACGGCGGAGCGCGCGGGGCGGTGGGTATCAAAGAAGCGCGCGTACACTTCGTTCACGGCCTTGAAGTCGCCCATATCCTTGAGGAACACCGTCGTCTTGACCACCTGAGACAGGCTCGAGCCGCTGGCCGCGAGGACCTCGCTGAGGTTGTTGAGCGCGAGCTCAGCCTGCTCGCTGACCGAGAGCTGGCTTTGGAACGTATTTGTGGCCGGGTCGATGGCGATCTGACCGGCGGTGTAGACCAGTCCCGCGGACGGAATGCGCACGGCCTGGGAGTACGGGCCGACCGCGGCGGGGGCCTTATCGGTGTGGACAGTTTCGAGCTTCATGTTCGCTGACTGGGGCTGGGGGAGAGCAGAGCATGAGCCTAGTGAGCCGTGCGCTGGCGCGCCAGCGATCGCGATTGCATCGGGCGCAGCGCGTTCGTATACCCTGGCCGAGGCCTGATGACCCAAGACGACACGTCACATCCGATCGTCCTGTTCGACGGCGTCTGCAACTTCTGCAGCGGCACGGTGAACTTTCTGATCGAGCGGGATCCGGAGGGCCACCTCCGGTTTGCGAGCCTGCAGTCTGAGGTCGGCCATGCGCTCGCCGCGCGTGCGGGCATCGACGCCGACGACCTGGACACGCTGGTGCTGGTGGAGCCCGACGGGCGCGGCCGGGTTCGTTCGACGGCTGCGCTTCGCATTACGCGTTATCTGCGAGCGCCGTGGCCGTTGCTCGGCGTGTTTCTGCTCGTACCGCCATTCTTGCGCGACTTTGTGTACCGGTTTGTCGCGCGTCGGCGGTACCGCTGGTTCGGCAAGTCGGAGGTGTGCCGCCTACCGACGGCCGAGGACGCCGCGCGTTTCATCGAGTAGGCGCTGAGCAGGTCGAACCGCGTGCGACGGGCGTCTGTGCGGTGCGGCTCGGCTACCGGAACAGGTGGGGCGCGCAGTCGTGGGCAGCGGTGTTCACTTCGATGGAGACGCGGAACTTGTCGTCGTCTCCCCGGGTGAGCAACAGCATGCGCACGTGCGGTTTCTCGCGTCCGTCGGAGGTGACGAAGCGGCCGGTGTCGCGCAACAGCACGCCGCCGGCGTCGGCGCGGACAATCTCCAGCGTTTCGATCACGAACTCAGCGCCGTCGGAGAACGCGAAGTGCCGGCCGCGGGTGCCTCGCAGCTCGGCGACCGACAAGTTCTCACGGTTGAAGAAGCAGGCGACGTTCGGCTGGAACGCTTCGAAGTAGCGCTTGGGGTCGTTGGTGTTCCACGCGTCGATGCTCGCACGATAGGCGGCCTCGGCCTCGGCGGCGTACGCGGGGAGGCACCGCCCGTCGTGGCACATCTCGCTCGACGAGCATGCGGCGCAGGGGTCGTCGTTTGGCGGTGTTTCTTGGCCGTCGGAGTTCAGTTCGGCGGCGCCGGACGCCTCGGAGTCTGGATCCGGGGTGGGCGCGACTTGGCCGCGCGGCACGTAGAACGCGAGCGCGGCGAGCCCGGCTGCGAGGACCATCAACACGGTCGCGAACGCGAACCAAGGGGTCTTCGAGCGCTGGGCGACGGGCGGCGAGGTGTCGGACCAAGCCACGGGCGCGGGCGTGGGCGGGGCGCTGTGAAGGGCGCCGAGCGGCGGGTTGATGGGGCGGCTACCGGAGCCGGCCGCTGATGCCCCATACGGGGCTCCTTGTACTCCGCCGGATACGCCAGCAGATGCGCCGCCGGCGGGGTTCGGATAGCGGTTTCCGCGGCTGTTCGGTGCGCCGCCGTGGCCGGAGAGTGTGCCGTTCGAGGGGCCGCTGGAGTCGGTGTACTGGGTCTCGGTCGCTCGCAGCGCCACGCTGGAAGACACGTTCAGCTGTCGCTCCACCGACCGTGCGCCGGATGCGCCGGCGTCGAGCTCTGCGGGGGCGGGGAGTCCGAGTCTGTCGCGGAGCTCTTGCACCGACTTGGGCCGCCGATACGGCTCTAGTGCGATGCACTCTTCGATGGCCTCGGCCCATGCGGCGGGCATCCCGGCCGCGGAGAGCTGTCCGGCGGCGTCGGCGTAAGGGTCGAACGATTGCGAGCGCGCGAACGCGTCGACCGGGCGCTGGCCATCGCCGGGGTGGGGCAGGACGAGTCCCCAGACGACCATTCCGAGCGAATAGAGATCGCTCCACGGGCCCGCTTCGCGCACTCGGGATGGGTGCATCAGCTCGGGCGGGGCGTATCCGCGCGTGAACGAGGTCGAGGTGACGGTGCGTCCGAACTCGCTGTCGTCGCGCGCTGTGCCGAAGTCGATGAGCACGACGCCGCGTTTGCGGTCGAGCAGCACGTTGGCCGGTTTGACGTCGCCGTGCACGATTCCGGCGGCGTGGACGGCATCGAGCGCGTCCATGAGCTGGCCGACCTGAATCGCGACGGCGTGCCACGAGCGGGTGGTGACGCCGTCGGCGTCGGGTGCGCCGAGGTGGCGGTCAGCGTCCACCTTGTCCATGGCGTAGTACGCGGTACCGCGCTCCTCCCACACGTCGGTGACGCGGATGATGTGGGGGTTTCGGAGGCGGTTGAGGAGCTGGGCCTCTTTGACGAAGCGCTCCACAAGCTTGCGGTGCGATTCGTCCTGACCGCGCGCGGGACGCACTTGCCCGGTGGCGCTGTCGCGGTATGCGACGTCGCTGCACGCGAGCTCCTTGATGACGACCTCGCCGTGCAGGCGTTGGTCGCGAACGAGGTAGGTGATGCCGAATCCTCCCGCACCGAGGATGTCGATCACTTCGTACCGATAGGAGCCATCTGCGGCAGGCCCGAGTTGTTCACCCGGTTTGAGCTCTGCGACGGCCATAGGTGGGAATTCCCGTTCGGTGTGTCGGGGGTCGAATCCCGCTCAGTATTCGCGCTTGTGGTCGGGGCGTCAACGCGATCCCGTTGAAGTGGTGATCGCGGCGAGGGCGCCGTGGAAGCGTGTGCCCGCGGAAGTCGCGGGCGGGGTCAGGCTACTCGGTCGGGCGCGACTCTTCCATTTCGCCGAGGTCTACGCCGCCAGCGCTGTTCGCAGCACCGAACTGACGGAAGGTCGAGAAGGAGCCGTCGCAGTCGAGATCGCCGAACGCGGAGGCCGTGAACGCGGCCTTGTTTCCGGCGCCGTTGGTCTCGAACTGGTACACGTAGCGGTGCTGGCTCTCGGGGGAGAATCCGAGCTCGCTCCATGTGCCGGAGTTCCACTGGCCGGGGTTGAGCGTCATCGCGCCGCCGGTCGCGCAGGCCACGTTGAGGACGGACATCGACGGCGTGGGCTGCGTGCTGGCGGGGAACGCGCGGTTGCGAACGTAGTGCGTGATGGCGCCGGCAGCGATCTGCGAGAGGCCAACGCGGGCTTCGACGGTGGCGGCCATGTTGGCGGCGTTCTGCTGGGCCAGGTTCGGGTCGGTTCCGCCGTTGGGCATGCCGTTGTTGGCGCCGTTGTTCGTGCCGTTGTTGGCGCCGTTGTTGGCACCGTTGTTCATGCCGTTGTTGGCACCGTTGGGCATACCGTTGGTCGGTTCGATCTCCGTAGAGTCGGAGTCTCCGCCCATCATCGACGCGCGCATGCCGTCCTCGAACGCGCCCAGGACCGCGCCAAACGCGGCTTCCGTGTCCAGCTGCACGTTCAGCGAGGCGACGGCGACGTTTCCGTCTACCGTGTTTTGGAACGTCACCAGGTCGAGGCTCTCGAAGAACTCGACCGTGAACTCGTCGTCCGGCTCACTCGCGAGGAGCGCGTCGCGGATTCCGCCGGCGATCGGGAGGTACAGCGCCAGGTGGGCGTTCTGTTCGAAGAAGGCCACGGCGCCCTCGTCGTCATCCTCTTCGAGGAAGCTGTCGATGTCGCCGTCGATCATGTCCATGAGCACTTCGTCGTCGACCGTGACCCAGATGTATCCGTCGTGGACGCCGAGCGCTCCGCGGGGGCCCATGGGCAGAACGTATACGTCGCCGGAGTCCGTCTCTTCGATCTCAACAACGCCCGGAGGTGCTGACTCTGAGAGGGTCTCAAGCAGCTCGTGGATTTCGTCCTCGTCGTTGACGCCGATGAAAACGGTGACGCGCGTGCGGGTCGGGTCATCGGAGGGCGGAATCGTTTGGACGATGAAGCCGAGCTCACCGGTGAGCAGGGGGATGAGGTCGTCCATGACGTCGATGTCCGCTTCGTCGCTGACGGCGTCCATGGCTTCTTCGAACTGCTCTTCGAACTCCGGGGCCTCCGAGAGCTGCTCGAGCGCGCGCTCGACAGCGAGCTCCACGTTAAAGCGCATGCGCATGCCCAACTCGACGGGGCCGGGGATGTGCTCGAAGGCGCTGCCGAAATCGGGGGCCTCGGTCATCACCTCAAGCATCTCGGCGTCTTCGATCGGGGCGCGCGCGGTGAGCGTGAGGCCGGACGAATCCGTGGCGAGGCCGAGGGCGACCACGCTGAGCTGCTCGGTCAGTCCGGGCGCGAGCTCGTCGAGTTCGAACTCCTCAAGCAGCGGGGCGAGTTGCTCGAACGCGCCTGCCACGATGGCGATGGTCTGGCCGTCGAACGCGACCGCGTTCGCTACACCGGCTTGAGCGCTGAAGGTCTCGTCGTCGTACTCCAGCAGGTCGGCCATCGCGTCGGCGAGTTCGTCGCGCGGGTCGTCGGTGCCGTACGGGAGGTCCATGATGAACACGAGGGCGTGGTCGTCGCGGAACGCCATCACGAACTCGTCGGCGATGATGCACGGGACGTCCTCGACCTCGTCGGTGTCGAAGTCTTCGTCGTCGGCCTCGAACACATCTTCGAGGATCTCGGCGAGATTGTCGCGCTGCTCCTCTCCGCCCTCGATGGTCGGGACAACGAGCACGATCGACATCGGGTCCAAGCCGAGGATCATCGCGCCGGAGGGGCGGGCGAAATCGAAGCCCCATTCGCGGAACGTGTCCGGGTCGAAGATGTCGACGTTGAGCTCCTCTTCGGCGGCTTCTCGGAGGTCGTCATCGAACTCGGCGGTCGCGTATGTGAACGCCTCCTCGAGGTTTCGAACGGCGATCACCGCGACGGCGTCCTCGGGTGCCATGTCCGCGATTTCATTGAAGTACTGTCCTCCGCTTCCGCCTCCGAGGAACTTGTTGGCGGCAAAGTACGCGCCGGTTCCGAGGCCGATCAGGGCGCCGAGTAGGACAATAGGGACAACGACCTTAGTGGCCTTTGACATGGGAGTTTCCGTGTAGGTGAATGGGGCTCGATAGCGTCCGTTACGTCAGCGCGTCAAGCGCGCATTTGCGGAGCTAGAGCAACCGAAGCACCGCAAAGATGAGCACGATCACCAGGATCAGCGCGCCGACCGCGAGCTGCGTTGGCGTCGGTCGGTTGCCCGTGTCGAGCTTGGCGGCTTGGTGCGGTCGCGCGGCGCTGACCTGCATGTCTGGTGGCGCGGCGTCCAACGGGGTGGCGGCGCTCACCGGGCCGAGTTTGTCGGCTGGGTCAGGCGGGTCGAGCTGCGCGCGCGGCTGCGGCGGGCTGGGCTTTCGCTGCGTTGGCAAACCGGGGGGCTGCGATGGGCCCCGCTTGGGCTCGCCAGGCACCTGCGGCGGAATCGGTCTCGTCGGCTTTGGTCTGGGGGCCTTCGGGCTGCGCGGCGCTTTTTCGTGGGCCTGCGGGCTGAAGAACCTGCCGGACGCGTGCGCTTCGGCGGCCTGAATGGCTCGTCGCTCTTCGTCCGAGGTTGCGGCGTCTTCGGATGCCACGGGCCAGGGCGCTGACACGCGTTTACCGTTGTCCTCCGGTTTGTGCTCCACGCCCGCTGCTTGCCAGTCGTCCGGGCGCAGTCGGGGCAGCAGCTTTCCGGCGACGGCTTGGGTGGCGGCGGTCACGTTTTCGAAGTGGCTGAACTTTCGGGCTCTGTCGCGTGGGCTCGGGTTGAGCTCGATCAGTTGCGTGGGCTCGTCCCATTGGGAGCCGGCGCGCTCGGCGCTACGCAGCCGGAGCATGGCTTGCACACGGTGCTGGCGGTCGTTGGCGGAGCGGAGTTCTGGGGGCAGCTCGTCACCGCGCGTGTCGAGTCCGTAACGGGCGGTCTCAAGGTCGTCGCGTCGCTTGGCTGCGTTGAGCAGGGTGATGGCGAGGTCGGCGGAGGCGCGGGTGCGCTCGACGCGCTTGGCGTGCTTGGTGATCGAGTGCAGCGGGGTCTGCAGGACGGTGTCGAGGCCGCAGTCGGCGAGCGCGAGGAGTATCTCGGTGAAGAACAGCGCGAGGCGTTCGCTGGCTTCGTCTCGGAACGCTAGCAGGTCGCGGAAGCCGATGGACTCGCCGCCGGCGATCTCCTGCAACATGCGGTCGGTCGAGAGCTGTCCGGCGAGGACGCGGGCGCCGAAGATGCCGTTGCAGTAGGCGTAGAAGTGTAGCGTCGCCAGCCGTCGCTCGCGGGACAGGTCTGCACCGGCGGTGCTGGAGCGCGTCGAGAGGTGCCCTGCTCGTTCAAGGGCAGTGACGACTTCGACGATGAATCGCCCGATGGCGAACCCGTCGAGCTCTTCGCGGGTGCGAAAAAAGTTGTCCACAAATCGCTGGATTCTGGTGGCGGCGAATTCCCCGATTCTAACGAGCTACCAGGGGGTTGTCACGCTACCGGGGCAGAACGTCGCGCCAGGCGTCGCCGTCGGCGAAGAACGCGTCGGCGTGTGACCAGGCGAAACCGCACGTGGTCGCGAACTGCTCGTCGGAAGCCATGTCGCCCACCATCAAACAGCGTTCGGGGGCCAGATTGTGGTCGCGAAGGAGCACAACGCCCATGCCGGGGAGCGGTTTGCGGCACCAGCACGACGCGCCCGATGGCGGGTGGGGGCAGAAGCGGATGTCCATCGTTTGGCCCAGCAACTCGGCTGTATGGTCGCACAACGCCCTCGCGGTGGCTTCGCTCAGGTTTCCGAGCCCGACGCCGCCTTGGTTGGACGCACCGAGCAGCATCCAGCCGTCGTCGGCGAGCTGTTGGAGGCGTTCGACGCGGCGGGGGAGCAACGCGATATCTTCGCTGTTGCTGGGGTAGGGCGCGCCGCTTTGGGTGTGGCGCAGTGTGCCGTCGAGGTCGAAGATGACGGCCTTGCGCTCGGGGTCGCCGGAGGGACGGCGGACGAAGGGAACGGGGACGATGGCGCTTAGGCCGTCGTCGGCGTGTGGCGGCTCCAAGATCTGGGCGTATCGGTGAACTGCGGCGGGCGGGAACAGGTTGGGGTCTTGGCGGGCGTGTAGCTTGAGCGCCGCCGGGTCGGGCAACGTGCCCACGCGATCGAGCAGGCGGTGGCAGGCGTTGAGGAGCGCGTCGTCGAGGCCGGTCTGCATCCACAGTGCGGCGGTGCCGAGTCCGTATCGCTCACCGAGCTTGGTAACCTCACGCCGGCTGGCGGCTGTGGGGTACGTGTTGTCGGCGACGAGGCGTCGGTGCCCGTCGCGGAGTGCTTGCTCCATGTGCGGCAGCAGTTGCGCGAGGGTGCCGCCGAGCTCGTCGCGGTTGAAGCGTTGGTATCCGCGCTGCACAAAGCGGTCGACGGCGGTGGTTTTTCCGGCGGCCGGCGTGCCCATGATGACGACGATGCCTTCGTCGACGAGCGGGGCGGCGTGCCACGCTTGGGCTCGGGCCTCGGTCGTTGCGCTGGCGTCGGGGTTGTGGAGCGCGTCGAGCTTCGCAGCGGCCTGGGCGGTCAGGGCGCTGGGCGTCGCGTGGATGTTGTCGCGGACGTGCGTCGGCTGGGTGGTGCCGGGAATCGGAATCACGTTTGGCGCCGCGCGGAGCAGCCACGCGAGAGCGGCTTGCTGCGGCGTGCACCCGCTGTCTTGGGCCGCGCCGATGAGCCGAGGTTGGCCGAGCTGTGCGGCCGCCCGCTGGTGCCCGCCAAAGGGCGAGTGTGCGATCAGCGCGATGCTCCGTTGCTGGCACGCGCGCATGAAGTCGGCGTCGAGCAGCATGCCGGGCTTGCCGACCGACATGGGGTTCTGCACGCTCACGATCGGGCAGATCGCGTCGGCCTCTTCGAGCTGCGCTTGCGTGACGTTGCAAAGGCCAACGCAGCGAATCTTTCCGGCGTCGCGGAGCTCGGCGAGCACGCCGATGGTGTCCGCGAGCGGAAAGCGTCGGTCGACGGCGTGGAGTTGTACGAGGTCGAGGCGCTCCGTCTGCAGCGCGCGCAGGCTGGCGTGCACCGCGTCGCGGATGTGCTCCGGGTCGCCATTGGGAGCCCAGCGGCCACCGGGGCGGGACAGGCCGACTTTGGTCGCGACCACTACCTCGTCGCGCGGGCCACCCCATCGCTCGAGCGCGCGGACGATGAGCCGCTCGTTGTGCCCCAGGTCGTCCGGGCCGCTGGCGTACACATCGGCGGTATCGAGCAGCCGCACGCCACCTTCGAGTGCGGCGATGAGCACCGCGATGGCGTCGTCCTCGGGCAGCTGCGTCGTCGAGAGCCGCATGGCGCCGAAGCCAATGGCAGGCACGCGCCATGGGCCGATGTATCGCATCGGGGGGGCGCCATCGCCGGTTGCCGTCGGCTCGGAGAGCCCCCCGCCGAACGTGGACCAGGCGTCGCCGTCTTCCCACGCCGGGGCGACCTGACCGTACGGGATTTCGCCTTGCGTGAGCGACCGCAGCTCCCATCCACGCTCCAGGCGCGGCACGTCGTCGGGGGTGCAGATGAGCACGGGCCGACGCTCGCCGGGGAGCGCGAGTTGCGCGCCGATGTAGAGCGTTCCCTCGCAGACCGCGTCGATGAGTGCGCGGGTCGATGCGTCGGGTCGAGCGTTCCGTAAGCGGCTGGAGTTACTGACGAATCTGGCGACGTCGGACAGGCCGGAGACGCCCTGCGGCGGGTGGCCGACGCCGAGCGCAGCGGACAGCTCGGTGTTGGTCAGCGCGGGTGAAAACGCCGACTTGAGCTGCTCAAGCTTGTCTCGGTACACGGCCTTCTGCGCCGCCACCGCGGCGGCCGCTCGGGCCTGAACCAGTTCGCGGGCGCGCTTGGTGGGGGAGGACATGGCGCCTATCGGCGTCGGTCCGCTGCGCGCGCGTGGGCTTCGAGGCCCTCGATGCGGCCGAGCGCCGCGGCGTCGGCGGCGAGCTCTTGCGGGGACTCCAGTTGCAGCCATGTGCGGACGGCCAAGAAGTCGAACACCGACAGCCCGCCGGTGTGGCGCGCGGTGCCGCCCGTTGGCAGCGTATGGTTGGGACCTGCGCCGTAGTCGCCCATGACCTCGGCGGAGCGTTCGCCGATGAAGATGCCGCCGTAGGAGAGGCACTGCGCGGCGACGTCGGGAGCGTTGCGCGTGAGCACTTGCAGGTGCTCGGGCGCGAGTCGGTCGGAGATGGCGACCGCTGCGTCGATGGAGTCGACGATGACGGTGAAGCCGTTCTCAAGTGCGGCGCGCGCGGTTTCGGCGGTCGGCAGCGTTTGCAGTTGTTCGGCGAGCTCCGCGTCGACGGCGTCGGCGAGGGCGGCGCTGGTGGTCACGAGGATGGGGATGGCGTCCACGTCGTGCTCCGCTTGGGCGAGCAGGTCGGACGCGATGGTCGCTGCGTCCCCGGTGTCGTCGGCGATGACGAGCAGCTCGCTCGGGCCGGCGAGCATGTCGATGCGCACGTGTTGCGACACCAAGTACTTGGCGGCGGTGACCCAGCGGTTGCCCGGGCCGACCACGACCGCACAAGCGGGCAGGTCGCCAACGCCGTACGCGAGCGCGGCGATGGCCTGGGCGCCTCCCACGCAAAGCAGGCCGTCAGCGCCGGCGATGGCGGCGGCGGCGATGGTCTCGGGCGCCGGGCGGGGCGACGCGACCCACACTTCGGGCACACCGGCGGCGCGCGCGGTCACGGCGGTCATGAGCACCGACGACGGCAGCGGGAAGCGACCACCGGGCGCGTAACAACCGGCGGCGGGGAGGGCCATGACGCGGTGTCCGGCTTGTCCACCGGGGACGTCGAGCGATAGCCCCTGGATGGAGTCGCGCTGGGCGCTGGCGAACCGCTTGATGCGGTCGGCGGTGCGCTCGAGCAACGCGCGCCGCTCGGGGGCGAGGGCGTCGAGCGCTTGTTTCATCTCGGCGGGCCCGAGCGTGACGGGGGCGCCGGGCTGAATGTCGCCGAGCTTCTCGGCCCACTCCACGACGGCGTCCATGCCACGGGTGCGGACGTCTTCTACGATCTCCTGCGCTTGCACGAGCGCCGACGGGTCGACGGCGCTGGAGCGGTGGAGGGCGATTTCGGCTTCGGAGACGCGTTTCATGCGTTGTCCTCGTCGGTGCTCGTGCTGGCGGCGATGAACCCCGGCTTGGCGTTGCCCGGGCGGCGGGAAACGCGGCGGGCGCGGGCGTCGATGATGGTCTCGATGTCTTGCAGCGACACGCCAGCGCGGGCGGCGGCCACGAGCGCGAAGTACATCACGTCGGCGACCTCGTGCGCGACGTCGTGCGGCGTATCGGCGTCGACGAGCTCTTGCGCCTCCTCTCGGATTTTGGCGCTGAGCAGCGTGGGGTCGTCGAACAGCCGGCGCGTGTACGAGCCCTCGGGTGCGTTCTGCTGACGCTCGGCGATGGTGCGCGCGAGCGCGGGCAGGCCGCCGGTCTCACCCCAGCATGTCCACGTGTCGACGTGGCAGAATCCGGGCTCTTGCTGCTCTACGACGAACCGCAACGTGTCGCGGTCGCAGTCGACGTCGACGCGCAACAGCCGCTGGGTTGCGCCAGAGGTTTCGCCTTTGACCCACAGCCCGCGTCGGCGGGAGTGGTACGCGCCCACGCCGCGTTCGATCGCGGTGCGCAGGCTCTCCGAGTCGGAGTAGGCGAGCCCCAAGGCCACGCCGTGGACGTCTGTGATCACTGTGGGCCACAGGCCGTCCGTGCGGTCCGACTTGAGCACGGCGGCGACGGCGTCGGCCTCGTGCATGCGGCCCGTGTAGAGCGCCATGCCGACCTGGCAGTCCGCGCCCATCGCGTCGATCGCGGCGACCTCTTCGACGGTGGTGACGCCGCCAGCGATGGTCAGGTGGCACGGCGCGCACAATGTGACGAGCTGCCGCACGCGCTCCAGGTCGATGCCCTGCAGCCGACCTTCGGTCTCCACGAGGGTGACCAAGAAGCCGCCCACGTAGGGCTTGAGCGCTTGGATACGGTCTTCGAGCTTGGCGCCGGTGCCGGTCTTCCAGCCTTCGACGACCACCTCGCCGTGGCGTGCGTCCACTGCCGCGATCACGCGGTCTTTGGGCAGCTGGCTCAGAATCTCGGGGCGAGCGGCAGTGCCGAGGATGACGCGGTGCGCGCCGGCATCGAGCCACTCCATGGCGCTCTCGACCGAGCGGATTCCGCCGCCAACGCGGCAGCGTGCGCGCGACAGCAGCGGGCGGATGACTTCGAGGTTGGACCCCTCACCCATCGCCGCGTCGAGGTCGATGACCGCGACGTCGCCGACGCGGGCGAAGCGCTCGATCCACTTGCCCGGGTCACCACCGTCGACAGCGAGGTCTTCGCCGCCCACGAGCTGCACGGCGTTGCCGCCCTGAACATCAACAGACCCGACGATCATGCGTCCTCCGAGATTGCGTCTTCCGAAACGGCGTCTTCGCGCACCGTCGCGCCGAGCTCGGCGAGCGCGTGCTTCACGTCTTGAACCGTGTTGTGGCCGTCGTGGAAGATCGTCGCTGCGAGCACCGCGTCTGCGCCCGCGTCGAGCGCGTGCTGCATGTGCTCCGCGTCCTTCGCGCCGCCCGATGCGATGATGGGCACGTTGACCACCGCCGCGATGGCCGCGATCAGTTCGGTGTCGTAGCCGTCGCCGGTTCCGTCGCGGTCAAAGCTGGTGAGCAGGATCTCACCGGCGCCCAGTCCGACCGCTTTGGCGGCAAACGCGACGGCGTCGATGCCGGTGCGTTCGGTGCCCGCGCGGATGACGACTTCCCAGCCGCCTTCGGGGCGCCGAGCGGCGTCGAGCGCGAGCACGGTGCACTGACGGCCGAGCTCTTCGGCGACCTCGCTGAGCAGCTCGGGGCGAAGCACCGCGGCGGTGTTCATCGACACTTTGTCTGCGCCGGCGCCCAGCAGCGCGCGGGCGTCATCGACCGTTCGCACGCCGCCGCCGACGGTCAGCGGAACGGACAGGGACGAGCGCAGGGTTTGGATCAGCTCGATGCGGTTGCCGCGGTTTTCGCGGGTCGCGGCCACGTCGAGTACGACCAACTCGTCGGCGCCTTGTCGCTCGTAGTTGGTGGTCTGGTCGATGGGGTCTCCGGCGTCTCTAAGTCCTTGGAACTTAATGCCTTTGACTACGCGGCCGTGCTTGACGTCGAGGCACGGGATGATGCGCGACGACTTGCCGGGGCGCGCCGCAGCAGCGAGCGTGGAGCGCACCGCGACGAGCTTCTTACCGCTCGCGGCGTCGACCCAGCGCTGCATCAACTCGACGCCCCAGCGGCCCGAGAGCTCGGGGTGGAACTGACAGGCGAGCACGTCGCCGCGCGTCATCGCCGACACGAACTTGCCGCCGTATTGTGTGAACGCCGCTTCCCAGCCGTCCGGGACTTCGGTGATGCGGAACGAGTTGGCGAAGTAGGCGTTTCCGGTCCGCAAGAAGCGGTCTGCGTGGTCCACGTCGACGCGGTTCCAGCCCATCTGGGGCACGCGCAGCGAAGGGTCGAATGCGCCCACGTGGGTGTCCAGCACGGACAGGCCAATGGCGCCCGGGGTCTCGTCGCTGGTCTTGGCGAGCAGCTGCATGCCGAGGCAGACGCCCATGGTGGGGCGGCCTTCGTTCACGCGCTCGATGATGACTTGGTCGAGGCCCGCTTCGCGGAGCTCGCGCATGCCGGGCCCAAAGGCGCCGACGCCGGGAACGACGAGCGCGTCGGCGGCAGCGGCGACGAGAGGGTCGCGCGTGATGACGGGCTCAACACCGACGCGGCGCAGGCCGGCGGCGACGGAGGCTACGTTAGCGAGGCCGGTGGCTACGATGGCAACGCGTGTCATCCGAGAGCTCCTTTGGTGCTGTGAATTTCGTCGGTTCCGTCGAGGGCGACGGCGGCGCGGAGGGCGAGGGCGAGGGACTTAAACGCCGCCTCTGCGCGGTGGTGGTCGTTGGTCCCACGCAGCACATCCACGTGCAGCGCGGCCTTCATCTCGAGCGCCAACGTGTTGAAAACATGGGTGATGTTCTCACACGCGATCGTGCCCAAGAACTCGCGCTTGAGCCCCAACGACACCTCGGGCCACGGCCGGCCGGAGAGGTCGACCACGGAGCGCGCGAGGGCCTCGTCGAGCGGCGCGTAGGCGTGCGCGAATCGCGTGACGCCTTTGCGGTCGCCGAGCGCTTCGTCGATCATCCGACCGAGCACGATCGCGCAGTCTTCGGCGGTGTGGTGGTCGTCCACTTCGAGGTCGCCGGCGCACTCGAGCCGCAGGTCGAACCGGGCGTGTCGCGTGAGCGCGGTGAGCATGTGGTCCAGGAAGCCGATTCCGGTGCGAATCTCGGCTTGGCCGGTGCCATCGAGGTTGAGCGTGGCGGAGATCCGCGTCTCACGGGTCTCACGCTCGAACGAAGCGGTGCGCGTGCTGTTGTTGCTCATGTTGCTCATGCGGGTGCGGGCGTGTGGTCGAGCGCGGCGAGTAGGGTGGCGAAGTCATCCGCGTCGCCGGGGCAGGTGATGCGCACCAGTCGGTCGCGTTGCGGGTCGTTGGGCCAGGCGCGGACGCGGACGCCTTGTTGGAGCAGCGCGCCGGCGAAGGCCTGTGCGTTGTCCGCTTGCAGGGTCACGAAATTGGCTTGTGAATCAAACACTTGCCATCCGTCTGTGCGCAGCCGCTCGGTCAACGCGCGGACCTCGGTGCGGACCTGGGCGATGAACGCGTCGGTGGTCGCGGCGCCGGCCTTGACCCACGCGGCGCCGATGGCGGCGGAGGGACCAGACACGGCGTAGGGGCCACCAGCGGCGCGCAATCGCGCGATCACAGCGGGGTCGCCGAGGGCGTAGCCGAGCCGAAGCCCAGCCAGTCCCCAGGCTTTGCTGAGCGTGCGGATGATCACGATGTTCGGTCGCGTCAGCAGCTCGGCGGTGGGGTCGTGGTCGGCGAACTCGATGTACGCCAAGTCGGCCAGTACCAGCACGTGGGGGAGGGCGTCGGCGACCTCCAAGAACGCGCTGGCCT
>CBDUJZ010000025.1:0-44920 GCA_965367675.1 uncultured Myxococcales bacterium
GAACGTGAGTTCGAGGCGCCGGTGCCTGCTCACTGGCCTGAGTTCGAGGGTTCTCCACTGGCCTGAGTTCGAGGGTTCTCCACTCGTCTGAGTACGAGGGGGCCCACCCGCATGAACGCTGGACGCGTGCGAGGCGGCCCGCGCCAGACTACTCGGCGTCCGCCTTCGCGGCTTGTTCTGCGGCATCGCTCGCCACGCGTTCGGCGGCGACCCGCTGGGAGTCCTTCCACGTGGCCCGGGCGTCCTTGTTCGGCCCACGCCCCTGCACGCGGTGCAGCCAGCGGGAGGAACGCCGCGCAAAATCCTCGAGCATCGCGTCGGCCTCTTGGGGCGTGAGATCGGTCAATCCGCCGAGCGCGCGCTCTCGTTCCTGGCGGGCGTGCTGCAGCGCGATCGCGGCGGCGACGCTCACGTTGAACGACACGGTGAACCCGGCCATTGGGATCAAGAATGTGCCGTCGCAGGCGTCTCGCATTTCGTCCGAGATGCCGTGGAGCTCGCTCCCAAACACCAGCGCCACAGGTCGCGTGAAGTTGATGGTATTGAGTGGTCGGGCGGCCTGAAGGTCCGCCGCAAACACGGTGAAACCCTGCGACTTGAGGTGCGAAACACACGCCGTCGGTTCGTCCCAGTTGTGAATGTCGATCCACTTCTCGGCGCCCTTCGACACGGCTCGCGCGTGCGGCTTGAACGCCGACTCCGGCTTGATCACGTGCACGTCGCGCAGCCCGAACGCCTCGGCGCTGCGGTAGATGGCCGAGCGGTTGCCGGGGTCGTACAGGCTCTCGAGCGCGACGGTGAGGCCCTTCATGCGTGAGCGGACGATTCGGTGCAGCCGCTCGGAGCGCTCGTCCGTCATTCTATCGAGGAGATCTTCGAGCGGCGTTTCGAATTCTTCAGTCACAGCAAAGGATTGCGTCGAGGTGAGGGCGCGGATGCTAGAACCATGCGGATTGACAGGCGTCAACCCCGGTGTTAGCAGACGCGGTCCTTGCGCATTGGTCGCAAGTTTACCCACGGAATCAACAAGTTAGGGCGCAATCATGCAATTGGTGATCGTCGTACTCGGCGGGCTTTTGGTCATGGCCGTCGCAGCGTTTATGTCGGCTTCTAGTCAGCGTAATCGCTTGGCGGGTGAGCTGGCGTCCTCCAAAGAGGGCACAGACGCAATTCGCTCGGATCTCGCAGCAGCGAAGAGCGAACTCGCAAAGGCCACCGGTCTCGTGGACGCGAAAGAAAAGGAAGCCGCGGCTGTTCGGGAGGACCTGAAGAAGTCCAAGCGGAAGGCACACGAGCGTCGTCAAGAGAGCGAAGAGTTGGCGGGACGGGTGCAGGAACTGCACTCCAAGGCGCAGGGCTTTGTGGGCGTTGACGAGGCGCGTGAGCAGATGATGGAGGCCCGCACCGAAGCGGCGAACCTTCGTCGCGAGCTCGAGGCGTTGAAGTCGCGCGGCACGGCTGCTCCGGCACCGGTGGTGCAGGCGGCTGTGGCCGCACCTGCCGCCGAGGGCACTGGCTCTGCCGAGCTTGAGGCGACCGTACGGGAGCTTCGCGCTCAGCTCGCGTCGCAGCCGCGTGAAATCCGCAAGGGCTTCAACGACGTGGTGCGCGAAGAGCGCCGTAAGTTTGTGGACGAGCTCCGCGACCTGCGCAAGCGCCTGAACCGCGCGCTGACGGATATGGACAAGGAGCGTCGCCGCGCGGACAACAACGACAAGGCGTACGTGATCAAGAAGTCGCAGCTTGAGGCCGCGTTGGACCGTTTGGTGGCTTTCGAGCCGAACCTGCGCCGTCCGGACGCGCTGACGCCGGAAGACTTGGCGCCGAAGCCCGCGCCAGCCCCGGCGCCGGTCGCCGAGTCGGTTGTCGCTGAGCCCGTGGCCGCCGAGCCGGTTGCTGCGGACGCGCCCGCCGCGGAAGCTCCCGCCGCCGCACCGGCCGAGGTGGCTGAGGCCCCCGAGGCTCCGGCAACGGAAGAAGCCGTGGATGCACCTGCCGAGACCATCGCGGACGCACCCGCCGAGGAACCGGCAGCGGAGCCCGTGGTGGAGACGCCTGCGGCTGAACCCGTCGCGGATGCGCCTGCCGCTGAAGCGACTGTGGACGCCGCTGACGCCGTTTCGGCGGATGATGCTGACGCCGCCGACCCGCGTGGCGGCCGCCGCCCGACGATGCCACTGACGGCGTTTGACGACGCTGGCTGGGACTTGGACGAGTCGGAGCTGGCCGAGAAGCTGAACGAGCCGACCGAAGGTTAGACCGCGCGTGAGCGCGGCTTTACAGGCCGAAATGCGGCGGATCTCCGCCGATAGAATTTGATTGACACCCCTAGGGCATCTCCCTAGGGTCCGCGCTCCCCCGACACCGTCGTGGGAGCAAGATATCGCCGCAGTGCGCGTTCAAGTGGCTTCGCCCACCGTGCTGTGCGTCAGGAACTAAGGAGACACAATGTACGCGGTAATTCGAACCGGTGGTAAGCAGTACCGGGTCCAAGAAGGAGATGTCCTCTCCGTCGAACGCCTCCCGGGCGACGTTGGCTCAACGATCGCTTTCGACGACGTCCTACTCGTCGGCGAAGGTGCTGATGTGACCATCGGCGCGCCGACGGTCGCTGGCGCCGTGGTCAACGCGGAGATCACCCTGCAGGCTCGCGCCCGCAAGATCATCGTCTTCAAGTTTAAGCGTCGCAAGAACTACAAGCGCAAGAAGGGCCATCGGCAGTACTTCACGCGCGTCCAGGTCAAGTCGATTTCGGCCTGACCCACACAGAGGACCCCCATGGCACATAAAAAAGGACAGGGATCTACTCGGAACGGTCGCGACAGCGCCGGACAACGACGTGGTGTGAAGAAGTTCGGCGGCGAGTTCTGCCGTGCTGGAAACATCATCGTTCGTCAGCTCGGAACCCGTTTCCACCCCGGTGAGAACGTCGGCCTCGGCCGCGACTACACCATCTTCGCGCTCACCGACGGTCACGTCGCATTCCGCCGCACAAAGGGAGGACGTCAGTTCATCTCCATCGTGCCGGTCGAAGTGACCGCAGAAGCCGCCGAGTAGGCTAAGCCTCTCACGACGTGAGGCCGGCGTTCGCCGGCCTTATCTCGTTTTGGAACACACGCCGGCTCCCGGCAACTGAGGAACCCCAATGCGCTTCGTCGACTGCGTTACCATTCACATCAAGGCCGGACACGGCGGTGCCGGATCCGCTGCATTTCACCGTGAAAAGTACGTCGCCAAAGGTGGCCCGTCCGGTGGAAATGGTGGGAAGGGAGGCAGCGTGATCGTGGAGGCCGACCCCAACACCGGCACCCTCATCGATTACCGCTACCGCAAGCATATTGCGGCGGAAGACGGAAAGGCGGGCGCCGCGAAAAAGGCCGACGGCCGATACGGACATCACGCCATCATGAAGGTCCCCGTCGGGACACTCGTGCGTGACGCCGTCACCGGCGAGCTCGTCGCAGACCTCGCCGAACCCGGCCAGACCGTCGTCGCCGCAGCCGGTGGACGCGGTGGACTGGGCAACGCGAACTTCAAGACCTCCGTCAACCAGGCGCCGACCTACGCGCAGCCCGGTGAAGATGGAGAAGAGCGTGCGGTGTTGCTCGAGCTTAAGATGCTCGCCGACGTTGGCATCATCGGCTTCCCCAGCGTGGGCAAGTCGACGTTGATCTCGGTCGTGTCGAACGCCCGCCCGAAGATCGCCGCGTACCCGTTCACGACCCTGGTGCCGAACCTCGGCATCGTGAAGTGGCACGACTACCGCTCGTTCGTTGTGGCCGACATCCCGGGCCTCATCGAAGGCGCCCACGAGGGCCGCGGTCTGGGCTACCAGTTCCTGCGTCACGTGGAGCGCTGTAAGGCCCTGGTGCACGTCATCGAAGTGACCCCGACCATGGAGGGGGCCGACGACGGCCGAGACCCCATAGCGGACTACGAGGCCATTCAGCGCGAGCTGCGGTTGTTCTCCGAGACGCTGGCGGACCGCCCCCAGGTCGTTGCGCTCGCGAAGATGGATCTTCCGTTCGCTCAAGAGCGCGAAGACGAGCTCCGCGCGTGGTTCGAAGCGCAGGGCCACGAGTTCTACTCGTTCTCCGCTGTGACCCGCGCGGGTGTGCCCGAGCTCATCGACGCGATGGGTCGCTTGGCCACCGAGACCGAAGCCCCCGCGATCGCTCACTTCACGGTGGCGGATGCCGACGAGCGCGTCGTCTCTCGCTACCTGGGCCGGTCGGACGACGACCATGGCGTAGAGGTGGAGTACGTGTTCGAGGATCCGGACGCCGCCGATGAGTACGTGGATGACGACTCGGAAGAGGACGAGGACGCTGTGGCGGTTGTGGCCGCTGACGCTGTCACGCCTGAAGGCGCCGACGCGATGGCGACGGAGACCGAGACCGACGAAGCGTCGGAAGCGGACTCCGCACCGGATTCCGAAGAAGAAGAGTAGTTCCGGGTTCCCGTGGGACCGCAGCGGTAAGCGGCTGCGGTTCCTACAGGAGCCATGCTTCGACAGGGCGGGCTTCTAGACCTAACGGGCTAGGAGGCTCGTCCTCGGCACGTTGGGGACTCGCCGTCCGTACGACGGGGGCTAGCCGTCCGTAGGTTGGTGGGCGGCGGCCCGCTTGGCGCGTCGCTCTTGGCGTTCGCGCTCGGCGCGTTCGCGCGCAGCCACTTCTCGCAAGGCGTTGCGTTTGCCTACGGTCGCGCCGATCAGCAGCCCGAGACAAAAGATCGCCGGGATGTAGAAGACGTGAAAGACGGTCACGCGGGATCCTTCACCGGGCTGGACGGCTCGAGGGCGTCGAGCCGGTCGTCGACGTCTTCCATGAGCCGGCGCAGGTTCGCGAGCTCGCTCTGAATTGCTGCGTGTCGTCCGGCCAAGCGCACGCCGTAGCCCGCCAGCAGCGCCAGGAACGTGAGGTATGCGGCGAGCATGAGGCGGCCGCCGGGGATGGTCGCTTCGTCGCCGCGGCCCGAGATGGCTTCGAAGCCCTGGGCGGAGAGTGCGTCGGAGTCGTAGCCTGGAGCGGCAGGCGCTTCTGACTCAGTCGCTGCCTCAGTTTCTGCGGCGGTGGCCGGCTCGGGCGTAGGCTGGGCGAAGCCGGTCGCGCTGGAGCACAGCAGGAGCGCCGTCAGCAGTGTGGCGAGTCGGAGTCCTGAGAAGTTACGCATGGGAGTCCCCTGTGGAAGCGCCGCTGGTGCGGGGCGCCTCGTCGCGGCGAGCGAACCGTCGTGCGACGTCGTCGGCGCGGGTTCGGCGTGCGTGAAGTGCACGGTGCCAGGTTTCGATGTCTTCCTCGAGCAGGCCGAGCCGGATGCGTTGCGCGAGCAGGGCGGCGAACGTGAGGGCGATTGCGGCGAACATGGCGACCAACACGTAGCCCATCTCGGTCGTGATGCCGCCGCCTTCGCCCCCGAGCACCTGCGGGTGGTTGCCGCGCCAGCGGTCGACGGCCATGCGCACGATCGGGATGTCGGCGACGCCGAGGATCGCGAGGACGGCGCAGATTTTGCGGGTCACCTCAGCGCGGCCGCCCACTTGGCGGACCACCAGATACGCGATGAAGATGAGGCACATGACCAGCGTGAGCAGCAGTCGCGGCTCGCCTGTCCACCAGGTGCCCCACGCCTTGCGCGCCCACAGGGGTCCGCTGATGAGCACGGCAGCGCAGAACAGAACGCCGACCTCGGCGCCTGCTTGCGCGACCACATCCGCCCGCGTGGAGCCGGTGATCAGGAACCAGATCGAGGCGCCGCACGCGATCGTGAATCCAGCGTACGCGGCCATGGCGGACGGCACGTGGAAGTAGAAGATGCGCTGCACGACGCCCATCGATGCTTCGATGGGGGCGTAGAAGAACACCATCGCGACGGCGGCGGTGAGCGCGAGAGCGGCGACGGCGGTGAGCGGCGTGAGCCACGCGCCACCGGTCTCCTTCACGAATCGTTTAGACAGCGGATCCATGGCGGCGGTATTAGCGCGCACCGCGTAAATCGCAAGCGTGCGTAGTCATCGCGTACCATCCAGTGCTTCGGCGAACAGCCAACGGGACAAGACCAGGAACAGCGCGTCGAACGCGATCATGATGGAAAGCCAGGGCAGGGCAGCCGCCGCGGAGCCTGTTTCGATGAGGGCCGACGTGCCTTTGACACCGGAGAGCAGCAACGGCAGACAGATCGGAAACAGGACGATCGGCATCAGGACTTCGCGCAGCCGCAGGGTCGAGAGCGCCGCCGCCAGCACGGTACCCAGCGCACAAAACCCAAGCGTGCCCGCCAGCAGCAGCGCCACCAATGGGCCGATGATCGCCGAGATATCGAGTCGGAAGACCGCCGCCACGAGCGGGAGCAGCAGCATCTCGACGGCGCCGAGCATGAGCACGTTGACCGACAGCTTGGCCACAAACAGGGGGCCGATCGCGTTGGGCGCGAGCAGGAGGCCCAGCACCGCGCGCTGCTCGCGCTCGCGCTGAAATGTGCGGCCGAAGACGAGCGTTCCCACGAACGCGATACACACCCACAGCACGCCGGGCGCCGCCCGCCGCACGTCGGCGGTCTCGCCGAAGCCGGAGAACAGGAAGACAGTGACGAGCACCACCGCGAACAGGAGCGACGTGTAAAAGACCTCGCGCGTGCGAAGCTCGATCCGCAGGTCCTTGGTGAGGAGCGCGCGCGTCTGCTGCAGGCCGAGGCTCACTGCGCGACCTCGCGCGTGTACGTGGCCATGAGCGTGCCCTCCACTCGACCGTGGAAGCGTGGGCGACCGGCCTCTAGCACCAGTGCGCTGTCTAACAGGTCGGCGGGCCAGTCCAGGTGGTGGGTGACGATGACCACGATGCGGTTCGCGGCACGCAGGCGCGTGACGGTGTCGAAGAGGAATGCGCGCGCTGAGCGGTCGAGGCCTGTGAGGGGCTCGTCGAATAGCACCAGCGTGGGTTGGGGTAGCAGGGCGCGGGCGATGGACAGGCGCTGACGCATGCCGCGCGAGTACGTGCTGACGGCGCGATCGGCGGCGTGTGCCAGGTCGACCCGCGCGATCCACGTGTCGGCCAACGCGGTGTCTCGCCCGTACATTTGGGCGGTGAAACGCAGGTTCTCGATGCCGGTCAGATCGGCGTAGAGCAGGGAGTCGTGCGCGACGAGACCGATGTGTGGGCGGATGGCGTGTCGGTCCTGGACCGAATCGCGGACACCGCTGGCTCCCTCGAATCGCACGGCGCCGTCATCGGGGCGCTCGAGCGTGGCGAGCAGTTGCAGCAGGGTGGTCTTGCCGGCGCCGTTGGGGCCGACGACGACGGTCGATGAGCCCGCAGAGAACGCGGCGGAACATTGGTACAGGGCGTGTACCCGACCGAACGCACGAGAGACCGAGTCGAGGCGCGCGTTCGTGAACGCTGGAGGCCCGAACTGCCAGTCGCTCACGGGGCTTCCGAGGCCTCGCGTGCGGGAGTCGCCGGGGCGTCCATCTCGCGCATTCGGCGGTAGATGACGCCCAGCTGGTGCCGGATGCCTTCGCGCGCCACGTCGTACTCGTGCTGCAGGATGAGGCCGTCGTCCAAGCGCCGATCGAGCTCAGCAGCGGAGGCGAACAGCGCGTCCTTTTGCGCGGAGAGCGAGGTGCGTCGAAGCGCCTCGGGATCTGCCGGGCGGCGCTTGCGATCGCGCAGGAACAAGCCTGCGGCGGCGAGCAGTCCGAGCAGGGCAGCGAGCGCGGCGGCTTGCTTCGGCCACGCGTGGCGGGCGGGCCAGCCACGGGTCTCGATGGTGACCGACTGGCCGGCCGTAGCGGGGCCGCGGGCGACGCGCATGTGCACGTCATCGCGCAGGTTGAGGCCACCCGGATCGTCGCCGAAATAGTCGAAGCAGAAGGTGTCGGCGGGCACTTCGCCGCAGCGCGGGCCGTCGAGCTCGACGTCCATGACCGGGTGACGCGCGAACGTGGAGCCCTGCGGGACGATAACCGTGAAGTTGTCCACGTCCATCGGGACGGTCTGGCTCCAGGCGAGGTCGGACTGGTCGTGGGTCTCCAGGCTGAACTGCAGCACCACGTGTCCGCCACCGTCTTCTGCCAGCTCGGGGGGCGCGACCTCTGCGGCAAACGCGACCATGGTGCCGATCACTCGGCTTTGCTCGGTGGGCTGAAGTACGCGAATGCCCTCGGCGCCCTCGGGGAGCGTGAGGCGGAGCAGCGTCGCGGGGTTGCTGGTGTCGGGCGTGTAGATGACGCCTGGCTCCGTCGCCAGGGTCCACACCTGCGTGATCGCGACGTAGCCTTCCCACGGTTCCACGATCGTCTGCACGGACGTAGCGTGCACGACGCTGGGGTCGGTGGTCTCGGCGATGGTTTCAACGCGGGTGGTGTAGGCTCCGCCGTCGCCGATCTCGATCGGCTCTCCGAAGAAGCGTCGTCCGTTGTTGAACTCCGCGACGGCCTCTTGGCCGGGCAGGACCTCGACGTCGAACGTCGCGACACCCGCGTCGTCAGTGCGACCGTTCTCGGTTCGCAAAACCTGGTGCGGCGGGACGATGATGTGGAGCAGTACGTCGGCGTTGGCGACCGGCGCGCCGCCGCTGTCAGCCGGTTCGGCGACATGGACGGAGACGGTCGAGCGGGCCGCGACAGCGGGCACCTCGACGCCTTCGGTCGGCGCAGCATCGGCGGCGACGGGAGCTCCGTCGGTGGGGGCGGCTGCGGCTTCGGGCGCCTGCGCCCAGCTGGTGGGAGCGGCGAGCAGGCCGGCGAAGGTGAGCGCGAGGGTGAGCGCCTTGGGGCTTTGACGCCGCTGCGCGCGTCGCGTCGCGTTCAGGTTGGAGTGCACAGACCGCTTCATGTTCCCTCGTTGGCCGGCTGGGTTCCGCCGTGTCGCAAGCGCGCGGCGGCGGACCAGCGTCGGTCGCCGTCGGCCGCGCGGGCTTGCGTCAGGAAAGCGGACAGCTCGCGCTCGGCGCGTTCCGCGTCCTCGACGTCTCCGGCGAGCGCGTCCATTTGTTTCATGATCTGCACCGCGTCCCGCTTGAGGCGGGCGATGGTGAGCTCACGGTCTTGGTCCGAGATCTTGGCCGTTTGGTGGTCCAGCTCGGTCGACAGGATGAGCTGCATGACCATCTCTTTACGCTCCGCCAGCTCACCGAGCCGAGAGGCGTCGCCGTCTTCGGCCAAGATGTTGTCCAGCCCGTCGTCTTGGAGGGCGGCCTTGGCGATACGCAGCATGGAACTCACCGCGAGCACGGTCGCGAAGGCGAGCAATAGTAGGGCAACGAGCTCCATTAACCCCTCGCCGCCAGTTCGTCTTCCAACTGTCCCATGTACCCATCGATCGGTGCGGTGCTCGCGCTAGCGGACTGCTCCGGGCTCGGTTTGGACCACTTGCGCGTCCAGCCGATGATCAGCCATACGCCGAAAATCGCCGCGCACGAGGGTACGAGCCATGCCAAGCGGTTGAAGCCACCGTCGGGCGGAACCGCTAGGGCAGCTTCGCCGCGCTCGGACACGAAGGTGCCGAGGATGGCGTCCAAGGTCATGCCCTCGGCGGCCATGTTGCGAATACGCGTCTTGTCTTGGTTTGACGGGTAGCAGCTGGGGCTCGCGGTGCTCAGCGATTTGCCGGCGCATCCCGAGCAGGTGGTCATGACCATCGAGAATGCGTCATTGACGAGCGCGAGCTGGTCTCCGGTGAGTTCTTGCGACAGCTCGGACGGTTCGGTCTCGTGGTCGGCGTGGTCGTGTGGCGCTTCCGGGTGGTCTTCGATCGCGACCTCGGGCGGGCCTTCTTGCGCGAACGCTTCCATCTGGCCGCCGAACAGGCCGATCGGGAGGCCGACGAGGGCCGCGACGATCACGGCTTCGGCGCGGCGGGCTGCGCGGTGACGCCAGTACTGACGGGCGAGGCGGTCGTGTTCGGGCCACATGCACACCAGGGTGCCGGCGATGAGGACCACGCCGCCGAACCAGAACCACCAGGTGAAGGGCAGGACGACCATCTTGAAGGCGGCGGCCTGCTCGTCCTCGTTCACCTGCAAGAGCGCGATGTACAGGTCTTCGAGCGGCGTGGAGCGGATGGCGATCTCGGACGTGACCTTCATGGGGTCCGCGGCCTCGCCGGCGAGCATCGCGTAGTCGTTGAAGTCGTAGCGGGCCGGGTGGATGGTCGCGATCTCGCGGCCGTTCCGGAACACGGTCATGTCGGCGGTGATCTCGACTTTGTCGATCGCGTGGTGCTCCTGCACGGCGTCGAATCGGATCGTGTAGTCGCCGAGCTCGGCGGTCTGTCCAACGACGAGGGTGACGTCTCGGTCGACCTTGCCCACGTTGCCGCAGAAGGCGAGGAAGATCATGACCATGCCCACGTGGACCAGGTAGCCGCCGTAGCGCCGACGATGGCGGGACATGAGGTCGAACAGGCTGTTGATCGGGCCGGCGCCGGTGGCGCGCATTCGGGCGCGAATGCCGCGATAGAACTCCACCGCTAGCGTGAGCGAGTTGAGCACGATCAGCGTGATGCCGAGGATCGACATGGCGGCCCACTTGCTGAACACCTCCATGCCGAGCGGTTCGCCGCGGAACTTGTACCAAGTGAGCAGGAACATGGGCACGAGGATGACCGTACCGACCGCGGGGAACGTGAAGTTGCGGCGCATGGCGGCCTTGGTCACGCGGCGCCACGGGAGCAGCACGCCGAGCGCCATGAGGCCGAGCAGCGTGAGACCGATCGGCGCGGTGAACTGATTGAACCAGGCCGGTCCGATCGCGACCGATTCGCCGGTGGCCATCTCCTTGAATCGGGGGAACAGCGTGCCCCAGAGTACGACGAACGCCAAGCCGACGAGGGCCCAGTTGTTGAGCATGAACGCGCCTTCACGGCTCGCCGGCGACTCGATTTGGTGGTCGCTCTCGAGGCCCTTCCAGCGGGTTGCGATGACGTACACGGAGAAGGCGACCCACGCGCACAGGATGGCGAAGAAGTAGTCGCCGATCTCGCTCTCCGCGAAGGTGTGGACCGACTGGATGAGGCCCGAACGGGTCATCCAGGTGCCGAGGATCGTGAGCAGGAACGACGAGGCGACGAGGATAGCGTTCCAGCGTCGGAACATGCCGCGCTGCTCTTGGATGATCACGCTGTGGAGGTACGCCGTGGACATGAACCACGGGATAATCGCGGCGTTCTCGACCGGGTCCCACGCCCAGTATCCGCCCCAGCCGAGCTCTTGATAGGCCCACATGCCGCCGAGGATGTTGCCGACGCTTAGGAAGAGCCATGAGATGAGCGTCCACTTGCGGGTCGCGCGGAGCCACTCGGCGCCTTTGTCGCGGGCCAGCAGGGCGGCCATCGCGAAGGCGAACGGGACCGCGAAGGTGGCGAAGCCCGACAGCAGGCAGGGCGGATGGATGACCATCAGCGGGTTCTGCAGCAGCGGGTTGAGGCCCTTTCCGTCCACTGGGATGTCGAGCACCAGGAAGGTGTCGAACGGGTTGGAGACGAACACCAAAATGAAGAGCAATGCCGCGATCGACGCCGCCATGATGGCGTGGAAGTACGGCATGATGGTCGGCAGCTTGTTGCGGTTCACCGCGGCTGCGGTGGCGCCGAACGTCGAGGTCATGAAGACCCAGAACAGGAGGCTGCCCTCTTGTCCGCCCCAGAAGGCGGCGGTCACGTACTGCAGCGGCATGCGGAGGTCGCTGCGGCCGTAGACGTAGGGGAGGCTGAAGTCGTGCGTGATGAACGCGAAGAGGAGCGCAGCGGTGGCGGTGATGACACCGCCGGTGGCGGCCATCAGGCCGTAGTGCGACAGCTCCGCGTAGCGCTTGGAGCGCTGGTGGCCGCCGATCGCGCCGACCACCATGGTGAAGATTGCAGCGCCAAACGCGAGGATGAGGCCGAAAGTGCCTACGATTGCCATTAGGAGGCCTGCGTTTGCGCGGTGGGCGCTTGTTCTTCGTACCTGGACGGGCACTTGGCGATCACTTCTGTCGCCTGGAAGGTTCCGTCCTCGAGATAGCGGCCGAGCGCGATGACTTCCGCGTCGTCGCCGAAGGTGTCGGGGAGGGGGCCGGAGTAGTGCACGGTGGCCTGCGAGCCGTCCGCGATGAGCGCGAACACGTGCTCGTTGAGGGCGCCGTCGCGGGCCATGAGCGAGTCCGCGACCACGTTGCCCTTGAGCCGGAACTCACGGTCACCGATGTCGACTCGCATCGCCTCTGCCTCGTCCACTGTGTAGTAGTAGATTTGGTCGTCGAAGGAGGTCATCGCGAGCGCGACGATGCCGGCGACGATCACCAGTGCTCCCAGCAAGAACCCGATGTTCTTGGCGCCCTTGTTGGGATGGCTGGGGGCCGCCGTTTCGGACGGTCCGGGAGAGTTCGCCGGGTTAGCGGCGTCTAAATCGGTGTGATGTTCGTGCATGGCCTTACTGCGACGAGGACGCGCGGACCTTAATGATTCGCGCAGTGTGCGCAACCATGCACGGCGTAACACGTGGGGTTCGCAAGAGCCACCACCGGTTTAGCTGAATCCGGCCTCTCGAAAGAAGGCTTTGTAGTATGCGGCGAGCACGCGTGTCCGGCGGCCCGCTTCCTCGCGGCCCCACGGTGTCGCGAAGCCCTCCGCGAGGTTGAAATGGCGGGCGGGCAGGCGGTCGAGCAGGTGGGTGCTGTCGTCGAGCGTGCGGTTCTCGGCCAAAGGATCGGCGGCGTCGTAAAGAAGCGGCGTGGCGGCGAACAGACCTTCGACGAGGGTGCGCGCGAGTCCGATCGCGCCCAGCTCTTCGAGCATGTCGGCGTCGTGCAAGATGCGGGCTTCGGGCGAGGTGGGTTCGCGGCCGGCGGTGAGGTGTTGCGCGAGCGCGGCGAGCACGGGGAACACCAGATCACCGAGCCCGTCGTGGCGCAGCATCTCTTCGGCGATGCGTAGGGTGGCATCGAGGGCGGTTTCGCCGCGTCGTTCGGCGCCTCTGCCGATCTCGTGGAGCAGGCAGGCGGCGCTGACGACGTCTCCATCGACGGTGACGTCTTCGACGGCGATGAGCTGCTCGGCGAGGCGTCGCGCGTTGATGCGGACGCGCTCGACGTGCGAGAAGTCGTGCGCCAAGTTTGCGGCTTGGCGACGCAGGCGCACGCGGACGGTGCGCTGCAGGTCTCGGAGACCGGCGACGTGTTCCGGGGCCGTTTCGAGGGTCCCGGCCACGCTATCCGTGGCCGAGCGTCGAGAGGATGCGAGCGGCGTGCTCTTCGTCCATGGCGAGCGCGTGGCGGAGTTGGATGAGGAAGCTCTTCTCTTCGTCGGCGAGCTCACCGTCGGCGAGGGCCATCGAGACGGCCAGGCCGTAGGCGTTTTCGCGCTCGGTCACGCTGACGAGGTCGCCGATGAGGGACTCCAGGCGCGCGGCGATGCCACCGGTAGCGAACGAGCGGAGTCGTTCGTTGATGTAGTCGCGGAGGTGGTCTTCATCGATGCCGTCGAACTCGTCTCGCGAGATGACGAAGGCGATGATGGCGGCGAGCTCTTCGTCGCGGAGCTCTTTGTCGGCGGCGGCGGCCATGAGCAGGCAGTCGAGGTAGGCTTCGACGGGCTCGATCTCCTGCGGCAGCGCGTCCATGGCGATGGGGCCTTGGCCCTCGTCGAAGGCGCGCGTGACGTCGGCTTCGCTGATGCCGAGCACCTTCTGCATTTCGCGGAGGAAGGAGATCTCCTCCGTCGCGAGCTCGCCGTTGGCGAAGGCGATTTTGACGGCGCAGCGGAAGGCGAGGACGCGGTGCGCGTAGCGGGGCAGAGCGCCCGCGAGCGCGTGCAGACGCACGGGGATTCCGTCTTTGACGATGCCTTCGAAGGCCCGCTCGAGGTCGACCTTCAGCTCGTCCATGCTCATGCCGATGAACTCCGCGTTCTCGGCCACCACACGGATGATCTCGTCACTCTCACGCCGGTCGAACTCGCCGTCAGCGGCTGCGCCGAGCACCATGGCTTCGATGACCCAACGGCGTACGTGGTCGATATCGGCTTCGTAGCGTTCGGCGAATTTGTCGAGTTCGGACATGGTGGTCTGTACGTTGAGTGTTTGGATTCGGCGAAGCGCACAACCGTAGGACGGCACCCCTGCTATTCAAGTGCCAGACGCACGAAGGAACGGCAAGAAGTCCGGCCGAGTTAAGCGAGAAGCTGGCCGAGATTGCGCGGTGGCGCGCGGGCGGTGGCGTGGTCCTAAACCCGCGTTGGCCGCGCTATCTTCCCACCACAAGCCGTTGCCCGACGATGATCATCGCTTCGTCGCCGAGCTCGTTCCATCGGACCACGTCGGCCGTGCGCACGCCGAAGCGGGCGGCGATGGCCATGACCGTGTCGCCGCTGCGCACTGTGTAATACCGCCGTCGGACCTGTTGCTGGGCCGCTTCGACCTCTTGCAGCGCGACCCACTCGGCGGAGTTCAGCGCGACGGCGTGCACCTGCTCCTCTGTGCGGACGACCGTGTTGCTGAGGTCGAAGTCGGGGGCGATGAACACCTGAAGATCGAGCCCGCTGACCAGCCCGCCGTTGACGTCGAGGTCGTTCCAAGCGGCGAGCTCCATCGGATCGACGCCGAAGTGATGCGCGATCGCGGCGATCTGGTCCCGGGTCTTGGTGCGGTAGAAGACGCGCTGGCGGTCGGCGAACGAGAAGCGGGTCTGCGGCACCAACACCACCGGTCTCTCGGTCGGGCTGGACGGTGTGTCGCGGGTCGCGCGGCTCGGGACCATGAGCTCGGCGCCATAGGGCGACGGCGCGTCGTATGGGATGCCGTTGATGCTGCGCAAGACGCGCGCCGGGATGTCGAACGCGTCGCCGAGATCGTCGATCGACTCGCCGAAGCGCAGCGTGACGAACTGGTGGTCCTCGCCGTATCGCGAGCGCAGGCGGTCGTAGTTGGCTACAAAGGTGTCCGTGGTGCCCGGCGGGATTCGAAGCGGCCAGTCCTGGCCGTCATCGGGCGTGCGCAGGCCCACGAGGGCGGGGTTGTACACCTGCAGCTCCGTGGCGTTCATGTCCAAGGCGTCTGCGAACAGGGCGAGCCGCACGCCGCCGGGTACCTCGACGATGTCGAACTCCCACACCGGATCGGCGACCACGTTCTCGAAGCCGAACGCCTCGCGGTTGCGGTCCACGATCGCGAGGGTCATGGCGCGGAGGGCGTACCGCCGGGCGTTGGTGTACACGGCGCCGTAGTCTTCGAGCTCCCAGAAGTCGGTGGCGTTGGCTTCGCGGAGTTGCCCGCGCACGTGGCCGTGGCCGGCGTTGTAGCCGGACATGGCGAGTGGCCAGGAGCCGAACAGCGCGTACAGCTCGTTGAAGTAGTCGGCGGCGGCGCGGGTGGAGGCGAACGGATCGCGCCGCTCGTCCACCACGCGGTCCACGCGCAGTCCCTGGGATTGGCCGGTGTGGCGCATGAACTGCCACAGGCCTTCGGCGCCGGCGCTCGACTCGGCGGTGGGCTCAAAGCTGGACTCGATGGCGATGATCCAGAACAGCTCGGGCGGGGCGTTGTTGGCGATGAGCATCGGCTCGAGGAGCGGGCGATACTTGCCCGCGCGGGCGAGCCAGTTGCTCATGCGCCGCCGGCCCTCGGTGGCGTAGAACTCCAGAAAGTGCAGCAGCGCGGGGTCGTCGACAGACTCCAGGCCGAAGGGCAGGTTGCTGAGCGCCTCGATGTCGAACGAGAGCGACGGCGGCGGCGTGAGCGTGGCGGCGTGCCAATAGTAGTCGGCGGAGGTGCCGTCGGCGTGGGCGGCATCGGGCGCTCCGCCGGTGGGAGCGAGCGGGTCAACCCGGGGCCCGTCGTAGCCGGAGTCGTACTCGGCGTCGGGGCCGAATCCGGCCGGCGGCGGCGGGCTGGTGTTCACCATCAGCGCGTTTGCCTCGTCCTGGAACAAATCCGGCACGTCGCCCGTTATGGGTGGAGCCTGCGCCTCGGCGACAACTCCGAGTAGCAGCAGTCCGATGATAGCAATGCTTCCTTTCATGGGAGCGCCCTACCGGTCGCACGTCATTGGCTCAAGCGCTTCGCGGATTTGGATCTCCGTCCCGCGTCGCTCACACTGTTCGCCTCATGAATACCCCGCGTTACAATTTGGCTACCCCTCGCGACACGCTCCAGGCTCTGGTGACGGGGCCGCGCGCGCCGCGCCGAACGGCCCGCCGCACGGTGGCGCATGCGTTGGGCGGCGTGCTGGGCGCGCTCACATTGACCGTGATCGCCGCGCCTACGTCGGCGCAGACCATTGAGCTGACGGCGACCTCCGACCTGATGCGCTTGTGCGAGACCTCCCGCCCGGTGGAGTCCGAGTTTCCTTCGCTGTGCGACGGTGCGCTGGCCCGGGCCCGGGATGAGGCGTGGAGCGTGCACGCGCCGGCTGCGCTGCCTCCCGGCCCGCCGCATGGCCCGCCACAGGATGCGCCCGAGGGCGGCCCCGCTGGTGGTCCTCCCCACGGCCCGCCGCATGGTCCGGGACCTGCCGGTGATCGGGAGCTTTCGACCGCCGGCCCCGGTGGTCCCCACGATGGCGAACGCCACGGGCCTCCGCACGGCCAGCACCCGCCGTCCGAGCAGGCGTTTAGCGCTCCGACCCGGCTGCCCGATGCCGAAGTCGCGCCCGAGCCGGAGCCCGGAGACGACCCGGTCCTCGCGGCCATTCGTGCCCGTGACTACGCACGCTTGCGCGCCGGAACGCTGTTCGCTGACTACGACGTTGTGGTGTCCGCAGACGCGTTTCCGGTTTGGACTTGGGACATGGACACCGCGAGCCTGGTCGCGCTGGTCGACGAGGACGTCTCGGTGTTCGAGGGCGCGTTCGCGCTGGACTTCGCCGACGCACACTCGATCAGCTTCCCGATGGATGAGGCCGCTGCAAACGACGCGCTCGCCGCGCTGGCGGTCGGCGCGCTCTCCGTGCGGCTGAACTTCCTGTTGGAGGCCCAAGAGACCCCTTGGACCGACGTCTGTACGCCCGCCGAGACGCACACGCGCATGGGGGTTCGCGTGGTGTCCGCGCAGCTGGAGGAGTCGTGGGTTGAGGCCCCCACCGCCCGGGCGTTGACCGGCGCTTACGCAGAGGCGCGCGTGCGCGAGGTCGCTGAGCGCAGCGGCGTGGCTTCCGGCGCAGCGCCGCGCGTCGAGATCACGGCCATGGAAGTGACCTCGACGGATGTCGGCGACCGCACCGGCGCCACCTCCGCGGAGCAGTCGATCTTGCAGGCCAGCATCGAGGGCGTGTTCACCGAGTGTTACGTGACCGGGCTGGCCCGCAACGCGAGCCTGCAGGGAGCGCTGGTGCTGGCGTTCTCCGTGGACGAAGAAGGCCGCGCGCACGACCCCGAGATTCAGATCGATGCGCTGAATGACCTGTGGGTGACCGACTGCACGCTCGCGTCGCTCGACCGCATGACGGTGCCGCTGTCCGACGCGACCGGCGAGTTCGAGGTGCGCGCTTCGGTGCGTTTCTCGCGGCAAGAGTAGACGCGCACGGCGTGCTCGTGGCGCGCATCGAATCGCAGGAGTCGCTACACTGACGGGGCACGCCCTCCGCTTTGCCGCCTCGCCCCGCACCCAGAGTTGCATGTTTCAGCACGCAATCCACGCCGTCCTCAGCAACGACTTTACGTTGAGCTCGGCCGTTGTGGCGGAGGCGGCTTCGGCGCTCCGGGCCGCACCGGAGGATGGCGCGACGGCGTGGGGTTTCGGCTCGGTGCAGGACCGGCGCGCGTTGGTGAAGCGGCGGCCGCATCTGGGCAACCACGTGTTCGACTTTGCCGCGCTGCTGGGCGACGCGCCGAGCCGAGTGCAGATCGGCGTCGTCGCTGGGCCGACCGAGCGAGCGCTGGGGACGGACGCGATCCCGCCGTTTCGGTTTCACCACTGGCTCATGGCCGGCTTTCCGCTGCCGGCCGTCGCGATGACGCCGTCTGAGCGGGCGGCGGTTCGGGCGCTGGTGCCTGACCACGTGCTGCGCACGCAGGAGGGCGAGAGCGACGGCGAGCTGCTGGCGCTTGCGCTGGTCGGGGGCGTCGCGATGGACCCCGCGAGCGCCAACGCCGACTTCCCGCTCGATCGTTTGGCGGCGCATCTGGCGCGCTCCCTCGGACAGGTGCGCGCGTTGGCGCCTGAGCTGCCGCTCGACTCGGTGGTCTCGAACGGGCGGCTGCTCGTGGCGACGGCCGACCAGCGTCCGTTCTATTGGCGCGTGTTCGAAGGCTTGGACGACGACCCCGTAGAAGCATCGCGCCGGCGGATGATGCACTTGTCGCCACGTCCGCTGCCGCGTCCGCACTTTCGGGCGGTGTTCGTGAGCTCTACGCCTGATCTTCCGGGGGCGTGGCTGACGCTCGAGCAGGGGCAGCAGCTCCGCTATTCGACAGCACGCGGCGCCATGGTCGCGCCCGTTTCAAGCTAGCGCGGCGCGGCTACTCAGGCTGCGCAGCTTGCGCCTCCGCCTCGCCGATTGGCGGGTGGTAGGCGTCGCCGAGCGCGACAACGCCGAGTGCAGCGGCGACTTGAATGGCCACCAAGTCGTTGTCGAGCGCTTCGGTGTACAGGTCGGAGAAGTCGCCGTCGGCGCCGTAGGTTGCCTCGATGAGCGCGTACAGCGCGTCGGGGCTGTCGGCGTTTCGGATGCGCTCCTCAAGCTCGCTCGGTGGTGTCGCGGTGAGCAGCAGGCGGGCGGCCAACCCGGCGGTGTTCATATCCGACTCGGCGAGGACCGCCTGCAGTTGGGTGGACGACGCGTCGAGGAAGCGCCGGATGTCGTTGGCGAGGCTGACCCGATACAGGGCGTACAGCACGGCTGCGGGATCATCCGTCTCGCGCAAGGTGTGGGCGTAGAGCGCGGCGGCGCGTTCGGGGTCGGACTGCTGCATGTGCAGGAGCGCCCCGTCGGCGATGTCCGCCCGCTGGTCGTGGAGGAACTCGCCGAAGTCGTCGGCGGGTCGTCGCTGCGCGGTGAGCGCTTCGAGCGCGGCCTCGCGGACGGCGGGTCGGGAGTCGCGGCGGTGGATGAGCGGTTGGTCCCGCGCGCGCGGCGTGTCGATGTGCGAGATGGCCCGCAACGCGTCCGCCGCGACATGATCTCGGGCGGAGAGCACGAGCACGCGCAAGTCCTCTTCGACGGTCTGGTCACCCAGGTGTCCGAGCACCATGAGCGCGAGCTGGCGGGTCTCGGGGTTCTCGGTTTGCGTCGCGAGCGCCCGCATCATGGGCCACAGGTTCGCCGAGTTGAGATGCCGGGCGAAGCGCAGTCCGCGGTCCCGCTCAGCCTGGGTCGATGAGCGCAACATGGTGAGCACCAGGTCGAGCGCTGCGAGCCGCTCGAAGTGCATTAGCGCGAGGAAGGCCTCTGCCGAGACGGTGGCGTCCTCGTCGTTCATCAGCCGCTGAAACTCGTCGATTCCAAAGTGGGTGTTCGTCGCGATCGCGTGCCGGAGCGCGGCGATCTGCACGGAGCGGTCCGTGTCGCGCAGCGCGCGCAGGAGCACGTCGGTGCGAAACTCGGCGCGGCCAGTGTGCACGACGAGCTCAAGCAGTCGCGCGCGCTGTGCCGGGGGCCCAGAGACCAGCTGCGCCATGGCGCTCTCTTCGGCGGAGCGCAGGTCGCGGCGCAGCAGCACCTCGACGGCGGCGGTCTGCACGAGCGGGCTCGGGTCGTGCAGGGCCGCCTGCAGCTCGCCGGTGAAGTCGGCGGTGCCGAGTTCTCCGATCAGGCGCACGGTCTCGGCGCGCAGCCACTCGTGGTCGGAGGCGAGGGCATCCGTGACGGTGGCGACCGCACGGTCGTGCGGCGAAAGGTCCGGCTCGTCGTTACCGCAGGCGAAGACGAACGCCAGCGCGAGCGGCCAAGCTATTCGCCGGATTCGAACCAATTCAGCACCCTGTCGGCATGTTGCTGACCTGCGATCTCGAACAGCAGCTCGTGATACGCTCCATCGATCATTTCGAACGTGGTCAGGTCCGGCGGTGCGGCCTGGGCCCAGCGTTCCGTGGCGGCCGGCGACGCGATCTTATCGTCGCCCGCTTGCATCACGAGGGTGGGGACCTTGAGGCGTCCGGCGTTGCGCAGACACGCGGCCTGCGTGGCCTGCGCCTCCATGAACCAGCGGGCGTTCGCCACGTGGTGGTTCAGCGGGTCGGTCGTATAGGCGGCTACCACGTTGGCGTCGTGCGACACGAACGAGGGGTCGATCTCGGTGGGCAGCGAAACGCGCGGGAGGAACTTGGAGAGGGCCTTGGCGCCCACGAGCTTCCAGCGCGGCGCTTGAATCTCAAGCCCGAAGAACGGGGAGGTGAGGGCGACGCGGCTGATGGTGGTCTCGTGCGTGAGGAGCAGCGAGGCGACGATGAGCGCGCCGTGGCTGTGGCCGAGCACGTGCAGATCGGTTGCGTCCGCGGTCTCCCGCAGCACGGTCATCAGGTCGTCGTGGTACTGCGAAAAATGGGTGACGTAGCCGCGGGGGCCGCCGCTTTGGCCGTGCCCGCGGACGTCGGGGATGAGCACGCGGTAGCCGGCGTCCACGAAGGTCTTTGCGCGCTCCAGGTATCGGCCGCCGTGTTCGCCGTAGCCGTGAACGATCACGAGCGTTTTCTCAGCCTCGGGGTCTCCGAGTTGAGCGACGTGGAGCTGGACTCCGTCGTTGGCGCGCAATTGCTTCGTCACTGGCCGGTGGGGTTGGTGGTGGTGCAGAACCGGACTTCTAGCTCGCTGCCGCGGTCGCCACCGTGCGCGTCGGCCGCGATGGTGATGGCGCCTTCGGGGCAAGCGTCGGTGGAGCCGACGGCGAGGTAGTCGCCGAGCTCGGACAGCTCTTGCGAGGAGCCGTCGCTGGACTTGACCAGGACGGTCTGCGGGGCACCGCTCATGTCGAGCCGCATGCAGAGGTCGTCGCCGTCGATGTCGATGGCTTCGTCGACGATGCGCTCGACGGTGCTCACGAACGACGTGGCGCAGATGCTCTCGGTGAAGCCGTAGCGGGCGATGTCGCCGGCCTCGGACATGTCGATGTAGCGGCCGCCGCTGAAGGCGGGCGTCGCGCCGTTGGTGCAGGCGGCGACCGGCGTCTCACCGGTGGCGTACGACCGGTTGTCGCGGGGGGCGACGATCGAGACCACCGAGACCGGGTTGCCCGCGAACGGGCGTGCGGAGTCCGAGAAGTAGCGGCCGAAGTCGGCGGAGCTGACCAACGCGTTCTGTTGCCAGACGCAGTTGTTCGCGTCGCTGCGGTCCAGGTTGTCCTGCGCGGTGCAGTCGTCTTCGTTGGAGAAGAACACCACCACCAGTCGTGCGTCGTCCCGCAGGAACTCGGCGTTGCCTTCGATGGCGCGTCGCGCCGACTCAAGACCTTGCTCGAAGTCGCTGCCTTCCTGTCCCAGCATCACGTTGCAGCCCAACGCCACACCCGGGTTGGTCGAGCTGCGCTCTACGAACGTGGGCAGCTCGGCGGGGCACTCGGACTGGCCGCTGGGGCCGGTGAGCGGGCGCCCTTGGTCGGCCAAGTCGGTGCTGATCACGCCCGCGCGCCAGTCGAGCCCGTCTACCGCGTTGAGGCGGGATACGAACTGCGGCATCGCTGCTGCGAGCACGCGCTGGTTGGCCAGCATGCCTGCGCTGTTGTCCACGACGAGCAGCACATCGACCTTGTCGGGATCCGCCAAGGTGAAGGGCTGCGCGACGAAGAACTCGCCCAGCGCGCACACCGGATCCGGTGGGCTGAACGCCGGGTTGGGTTCGGTGCAGGCAAAGAGTCCGGCCAGGCTGATGCCGGCGGTACACAAAACGGCGAATCGCTTCATTCGGGCGCGCTCAATCGTTCGGTCGAAGCCCCGTACACCGACGGTGTGCGGGTAGTCTCCGTTGTACTCGGGCCAACTAGTCGGGGCAAGCGCGCGGTTCCGTCTTACTCGTTCACGGCGCCCGGCGAGGGCGTGGTCTGCTCAACGAAGTCCGCCGCGTTGTCGTCCGTATCTGCGCCTGCTCGGCGGCCGAGCGAGGTGTTCGCGGGGCTCGCGGCCGGCGCGCCTTCACCCGCTGCGATGTTGTCCTCGCCAAAGTCGCCGTACGCGAGGGCGTCGACCACCGTGTCTCCACAATCGCGCAGTACGATGGAGTCCGGCCCGTTCTGAATCGACGGCAGCAGCGCGTCGAACGTGCCGACCAGCGGCCCCCCAAGCACGTAGAATCCATCGGCGTTCGCCGTGCCCAGCAGCGTGACGGAGAAGTACTCCGTGCCGGTCGCGCCGTTGATGCCTTGGATGACCAAGCCGGTGAGGTCGGCGTCGGGGGCGGCGAGCAACTCCAAGAACTCCGCGCCGGCGTCTGGACCGTCGGGGTTGGCGAGTAGCTCGTTGATCAACACCGCGCCGGGGGCGATCGGGGTGCACGGGCCGACGTCGACACAGAAGAGGGCGTTCTCGAAGCCCGCGTTTGCGGCACCCGGCGTGGGCGTCGCAGTGCTGAAGTCGGCCGCGTTGTCGTCGCTGTCGTCCCGGTCTTCGCAGCGGGCCGTCGATGCGCCCTCGCTGGTCGGCGCCGCGTCGCCTTCACCGGCGAACACGTCGTCGTCGCCAAAGTTACCGTAGCCCATCGCGTCGAGCACCGTGGTACCGTCGCAATCGTAGAGCACGAGCGACTCGGGGCCGTTCTGGAGCGAGCCGATCAGGTCTTGGTCGCGCTCGGGCACCAGCGTGCCGCCCAGCACAAAGTAGCCGTTGTCGTCGAACGTACCGTTGAGCCGGATCGGGCCCACGAATGCGGTGCCGTTGGAGCCGTTCACGCCGCTGATCCAGATGCCGCTCAGGGACTGTCCGGGCGTGCCGCGCAGCTCAATGAACTCGGCGTCCGCGTCCGGCCCGCTCGGGTTGGTCAGCGCCTCGTTGATGCGCACCGCGCCGACCGCGCCGAGCACACACTCCGTGACGGTGGTGTCGCAGAACAGCGCGTCCTGGAAGTCGGCGTTCGGCAGTCCCGGCGTGGCGGCCGCGACGCCGAAATCCGCGACGTTGTTGTTGGTGTCGTCCGCGTCAGCGCACCGCGCGAGGGTCGCGCCGTCCTTGGCTTCGGGCGCCGAGGTGCCTTCGCCAGCGGAGATCTCTTCTTCGTCGAACGCGCCGTAGGCCAGGGCGTCGAGCGCGGTCTCTCCGTCGCAGTCGTACACCACCAGGGAGTCGGGGCCGCCTTGCAGCGTGAACGTGAGCGGCTGGTCCGCGGCCGTGATGTTCGCGCCACCGACCACGTACAGGCCGTTCTCGTCGAAGTTGCCGCGCAGCGGGATCGGGGACCCGTACGGCTCTCCGTTGTTGCCGTTCACCGCGACCAGGATGGCGCCGTCGAGCGCTGCGCCGGGGGTGCCGCGCAGCTCGATGAACTCGCCGTCGACCGTCTCGCTGCCCTCTACGTCGTAGAGGACCTCGTTGATGGTCACGTCGAGGGCGCCGAGCACGCACGCCGCGCCGCCGCCGCAGAAGGTGGGGTTGTCGAATGTCTCGGCTGCGGCCAGGGCGCCGGGCGAGGGGGCCGCCGCGCCAAAGTCGGCGTTGTTATTTCCGGTGTCTTCGCCGTCGCCGCATCGGGACAGCGCGCGGCCCTCGGAAACCGCGGGTGCCGGTGCGGCCTCTCCAGCGAACGTGGTGTCGCCGTCGAAGCTGCCGTAGCCGAGCGCGTCGAGCGTGCTGCGACCGTCGCAGTCGGTGAGCACGATATTGTCGGGGCCGTTCTGTAGCGTGATGTTGCCGAGCGGGAAGTCGGTCTCGGGCACGTTGGGGCCACCGACGACGAACAGGCCGTTGTCGTCGGTGCTACCCGCGAGCACGATGGGCGCGAAGAACGTGAACCCGTTGGCGCCGTTGATGCCCTCAAGGCGCACGCCGTCGACGCCCATGTTGGGCTCTCCGCGCAGCTCGATGTACTCGGCGCCGGTGTCGGTCCCTTCGGGGTTGTACAGCAGCTCTTCGATGCGGAGCCGGCCAGCGAGGGCGCCCGGTTGGCAGCCCGTGGTGTTCTCACCGCAGAAGGTGTCGTCGGCGAAGTTGTCGCCGGGGTTGGGTTGTCCGGGGGAGGGCGAGCCGACGCCGAAGTCGTCCGCGTTGTCGTCGGTGTCGTCGCCGAGCGCGCAGCGGCCGATGGACGAGCCTTCGGGCGCGGTGGGGGCGGGGTCGCCTTCGCCAGGTCGCGCGGTGCCGTCGGCCATGGAGCCCCAGGCGACGGCGTCGACGATGCGGCCTTCGCAATCGACGAGCTGCACCGCGCCGGCGTCGTTCAAGATGTTGCCGTCGAGCGCCTCGTCGGCGTCCACCTGGTCGCCGCCGATCACGAATACGCCGAGCGCGTCGGCTCGGCCGGTGAGGGCCTGGTCGGCCACGGATACGCCGCCCGCGTCCAAGCGTACTAAACGCAGGCCGTCGAGCGATTGGTCAGTGCGGCCGCGCAGCTCGATGAACTCAAAGCCGGTGTCCTCACCCTCGGGGTTGGCGAACACCTCGTCGATCCGCAAGCCGGTCGGATCGCACTCGGCGGGGCCGACCGTCGGTGCGACACACGCGCCTTCGGTGTTTCGGACCAGGTCGCCGGGACAGGGCTGTTGCACCTGTTCGGGACCGGTCGCATCGCCGCACGCGTAGACGAGCAGCAGGGCGGACGCAGAGACGGGCAGACGAAGGCGGGTGAACATGATCATCAGGGTGTTGGAGCGACTGGGCGACTGTAGGGGGCTTCGGTGTCGGGTTCAACGGAGGCCGTTCGCTGTGGCGACACGATGGCAGGTCCGTGGCGATGGCGCGCAGCGGATTGAGGCGGGTACGGTGGCGATCTGGCTCCGGCGACCCTAGTACTCGTGTGGCCCGCGCAAGTGTTGCCGCTCATCGGTCGCGACACTTGCGCCGCGCGGCCCGTTGAGCAAAGTGAGAGACGTGACGGCAATCCTCGATAAAAAGCTCATCTTCGTGACCGGAAAAGGGGGCGTCGGTAAGACGACAGCCGCCGCGGTCGTGGCACAACTGGCCGCCGAGCGTGGCCGGCGCACCCTGATCTGCGAGGTCGATATCGATCCCGCTATGCGCCACATCTTCGGCGTAGACGAGATCGGGTTCGAACCCACGCGCATCGCCAAGAACCTGTACGCGTGCAACCTGTCGGGCGACGACTCGATGCGCGACTTCATCGGCCGGTTCGTGCCGTCCAAACGCGTGTCCGCGCTGATCCTGAAGAACAAGGTGGTCAACATCTTCTTCAACGCCGCGCCGAGCGTTCTCGAAGCCGTGATCCTCGACCGGCTGGCGTATCTGCTCACCGAGGTCGAGCCGTCCTTCGACACCGTGGTCGTCGATCTTCCGGCCAGCGGGCACGCCGTCACCTTCTTGAACGTGCCCAAGTCGATGGCCCGCATGGTCGCCGTCGGCGAGCTCGCGTCGCACCTGCGAAACGTCGCCGCGATCATCTCGGACGAAAAACAAACCGAGGTGCTCCTCGTCTCGCTGCCCGATGAGATCGTCATCAACGAGACCGTCGAGCTTTGGAAGAAGCTGCACGAGAGCGTCGACACACCCGTGCGCACCGTCATCGTGAACGGTGTGCGGGCCCCCTCGCTGCGCGTCGAAGATCTGGGCCGCGTAAACCTGCTCGCCGCCGAGCACCCCGCGAAGAACTTTGAGCCGCTGCGCGACGCCCTCGCGCTCGGCGTGTACTGGAAAACCGAAGATGAACGAAACCTCGAACGGCTCTCCGAAGCCATCGACGGCCGCGTGCTGACCACGCCATTCATCTTTAACAAGGCCAACGACCCCGACTTGGTCGGACGCATCGCAGACACGCTGCGAGTGAGGCTCGCCTCGGCATGACGCAGCTCTTCGACGACTCCAAACTTATCATCTGTGTCGGCTCCGGCGGCGTCGGTAAAACGACCACGTCCGCGGCCATCGGCCTGCGCGCCGCCAAAGAAGGCAAGCGCGTGCTGGTGCTCACCATCGACCCCGCGCGCCGCCTCGCGAACGCCATGGGGCTCGAGATGCTCGACAACGCCCCGCGAGAGGTCGACCTGACCTCCATCGGGGGCACCGGGCACCTGAAAGCCGCGATGCTCGACGCCATCGCCAGCTTCGATGAGCTCATCCGAAGCACAGCGCCCACACCCGCCGACGCCGAGCGCATCCTCCGCAATCGTGTGTACCGCATGATGGTGGACCACTTTGCCGGCGTGCAGGAGTACATGGCCGTCGTGCGGCTCTACGACGTGTACGAGAAGGGCGGCTGGGACCTCATCGTCCTCGACACGCCGCCGGCCAAACACGCCGCCGACTTCTTCGGCTCCTCCAAGAACGCCTCCGCGCTGTTCGACGAGCGCATCATGAAGTGGTTCCTGCCCAACCAGGGCTCCGAGGGCGGCTTCTTCTCGCGCGTGTTCAACCCCGGCGCCGTCGTCCTCAAGTTGCTCGGCATCATCGGCGGCCAGCAGTTCATCTCGGAGCTGTCGGAGTTCTTCGAAGCGCTGAGCGCCATTCGCGCCGACCTCCAAGAGCGCGGCGAGCGCGTGGACGCGATCCTCAAGCTGCCCACCACGCGATACATTGTCGTCGCGTCGCCCGATCCGCGCCGCGTGGACGAGGCCGTGGACTTCCACGACAAGCTCAAGGCGCAGCGGCAAGACGTGGCGCTGTTTGTGCTCAATCGCTCACACGACCAGTACGACCGGTCCGATCTGGAGCCGCTCGAAGCGGTCGTCCAGGCGAACCCCGGCGACGACGAGCTGGCGGCCGCGATGGCCCGCATCGCCGCGTTCTACCAGAGCCTCATGGGGCTGGCGGACCGCGATCGTCGCGCCGCCGAAAACCTCGGTGAGCGGGTCGCGTCACAGCGAATTCGCACCGTTCCGGCGTTCGGTGAGCACATCCACACGCTGGCCCAGTTGCTGCGACTGTCCGACTTCGTGCTCGGCTAGCTGATTCAGCCAATCGTCCGAAATCCATTGCGAAAAATCTGCTCCGGGGGAGCCACGGCCGCGCGAATTCCGATTCTTCACGAATCGAAGGTTCGCACCCCACATTCGAAGGGTTCCCAAAAGGAAGGACCGCCACCCGACGAATAAGTTGAGAGCATCACCACTCCCGGAGGGAACCGTGCTCTCATCTCAATCCGACCCCGTCTCAGTCCTCGACGCACACCGCTTGGTGTCGTTGGAGTTGGACCAAGCACGCCGCGACGCTGGCGCTGTGTTCGCGATGATCCTGAACGTGTCTCGGCTCGGCGACGGGGGGCTGATGCTGTCGCTCGCGGAGGGGGCGGGGACGCGCCCACCCGGGCTTCCTGATATCACGTCGGTGTCGTTGCCGGTGCTGCTCGCGGAGGGCGGGCGCTGGCACCGCTCGCGGTCGATGGGGCTGGGCGCCGATTGGGTGAAGGTGTTCGCCGAATCCAAGGTGAACTACCTGGCGGCGCTGCCGATTCACGACGCGGAGGGGTTCGCCGCGGTGGTGTTGTTCGGAGGGCGCAGCGCGCGTCAGCGGCCGGTGCACCGGGTGCAGGGGGCGGCGCTCGGGCGTGCGGTGCGCTCGCTGCGGCGGGCGGTCCACGCGTTGCTGCAGTTTCCGGCGATGGTGGTGTGGGGCGAACGCGGGGAGCTTGTCGCGGCGTCGGATTGGGCGACCGAGTGGCTCAACGCCGAGCGCGCTCGGGGCGCCGACGTGCATGCGTTGTGCGCCGCTGCGGCCACGCCGAACGGCGGCTGCACGATGGGATTTGTGCAGGCGGAGTGCACGTCGGTCGCGGGCTCTGTTTCGTTGGTCGCGCGGCTGACCGCGACGGCTTGCGTCCCGTTCGCCGCTGGCATCGGGCTGTCGCCGCGTGTGCTGGAGGCGGCCGAGTTCGCCTCGGCGGGGGCCACCTCTGCAGAGATCGCGCGCGCGATGGGGATCGGTACGGAGACGGTGCGGGGCTACCTCAAGGAGGTGTACCGCGAGCTGGGCGTGTCGAATCGCGTGGAGTTGGCCCGGTGTATGGCCTCACTCTCCGGCGACTCGTCTACCGCCTCACAAGAGTCGTTGTGACGCGACTTCGACGCTGCCGAACGGGAGCTCGAGTTGGTAGCCGACGCCGCGAATGGTGCGAATCAACCGCTTGCCGACGTCGCCATCCACGGGGCCGATCGCGTCTTCGATGGCGGAGCGGACCGCGGGGTCCGCGTCGCACGCGGCGTTGATGGCCGTGCGGAGTCGGTGCACGTACGGGTCGAGATTCGTCCACCCTTGGTCGGGCGCGACGATGTCGATCAACGCGTCGCGTCGCACGGGCTGGTCGGGGTTGGACGCCAGGCCGAGCAGCGTGAGGAAGGGCTTGGGCGGCAGCGGGAGCTCGTACCCGCCGAGCGTCGCAACGCCGCCGCGATGGCCCACCTTGATGTGGAGCACCGGCGGCATCATCAGGCCGTTCGGGATGGGGATCGGCTCCAGGTGCGGCTTGGTCTCCGCGAGGACCTGAATCTCGAGCAGAAACTGTCCGACCTGTACGAACGGCATGCCGACATCGAGGGTGCGGAGCTCGCCGACGGGCAGCGGCTTGCCGTCGATAAACGTGGTGCCGTTGTTGGTGAGGGTGCGCACCCGCATGGCGCTTTCGTTGGGCTCCAAACGCAGATGGTCGAAGCCCACCGTGTCGTGGTCGAGCCGAACGTTCGCGGTCTCCGCGCGCCCCACCGTGGTCTCCCCCGCGAATGTGCCCACACGCGTTCGCACGTGCGCCGGATCGTCTGCGCGGGCGGCGATGAAGACTTCGAAACGAATGGGAGAACGCATTCGGTAGGGCGACAAGTGGGAAAGATGCTTAGGCATACCCCACGAACGCGGGGTTCGCGAGAACTCAGGCCCTCCACGCGCGGGTGAGTAGTGCAGATAACTAGAGTTCGAGCCTTGCACCGCCGCCGTCTACCGCCTACACACCCCGCACGTTTTCCCCAACCCTTGTGGAGCCCCAATGAACGCCACTCGCACCTCCAAGCCCTTCCTTAACACGGGCCTTCCGCTCTTCTCCGGCCTCCCGAATAAGGTCGCCAGCATGGACGCCGACGCCGTCCGCTTTGGCCGCAAGGAGATCGAGCTGGCCGAGCACGAGATGCCGGGCCTCACGTCCATCCGCGAAGAGTACGCGGGCCAGAAGCCGCTCGCCGGCGCGCGCATCATGGGCTCGCTGCACATGACGATCCAGACGGCCGTTCTCATCGAGACGCTCACCGAGCTCGGCGCCGACGTGCGTTGGGTCTCGTGCAACATCTTCTCGACGCAGGACCACGCCGCGGCGGGTGTTGCGGCCGGCCCGAACGGCAACGACGGAATCCCGGTATTCGCTTGGAAGGGCGAGACGCTTGAGGAGTACTGGTGGTGCACGCTCCAGTCGCTCGTGTGGCCCGACGGCCAGGGCCCGACGCTCATCGTCGACGACGGCGGCGACGCGACCCTGCTCATCCACCTCGGCGCCGAGCACGAGGAAGCGGGAACGCTCCCCAACATCGACGACGCCGGTAGCGCGGAAGAGCGCGTCATCCTTGAGATGATCCACGCCGTCCGTGAGGACAAGGGCGACAACTTCTGGCGCCCCATGGCCGCCGCCATCCGTGGCGTCTCCGAGGAGACCACCACCGGCGTGCTCCGCCTCAACCAGATGAAGGAAGAGGGCAAGCTCCGCTTCCCGGCCATCAACGTCAACGACTCGGTCACCAAGTCCAAGTTCGACAACATCTACGGCTGCCGTCACTCGCTCGTCGACGCCATCAACCGCGCCTCCGACACGCTGCTCTCCGGCAAGCGCGTCCTCGTCTGCGGCTACGGCGACGTCGGCAAGGGCTCGGCCCAGTCGCTCCAAGGACAAATGTCCAAGGTGTCGATCACCGAGGTCGACCCGATCTGCGCCCTGCAAGCCTCCATGGCGGGCCTTGACGTCATCACCATCGAGGACGCCCTGCCGACCTTCGACGTGTACGTCACGGCGACCGGCAACAAGGACATCATCATGGCGGACCAGATGGCCCGCATGAAGCACGGCGCCATCGTCTGCAACATCGGTCACTTCGACAACGAGATCGACATGGCCGGCCTCGAGGCCATGGCCGAGAAGGGACTCGTCGAGAAGATCGACATCAAGCCCCAGGTCGCCGAGTGGCGCTTCAAGGGTGGCAAGTCCATCATCATCCTCGCGGAGGGCCGTCTCGTGAACCTCGGCTGCGCTACGGGTCACCCGTCGCTCGTCATGTCCGCGTCCTTCGCGAACCAGACCATCGCGCAGATCGAACTGCACAAGAACGCCGAGTCCTACGGCACCGACGTCGTCACGCTTCCGAAGCACCTCGACGAGAAGGTCGCCATGCTCCACCTTGAGAAGTTCGGCGTGAAGCTCACCAAGCTCAGCGCCGAGCAGGCCCAGTACATCGGCGTGGCCGTCGAAGGCCCGTTCAAGCCCGAAGCCTACCGCTACTAGGCTGCCGCTCGTACTGCCGAGAGCGTTCGCGCTCCGGCGTATGCGAACGCGCCCTCGACGCTGAGCGTCGGGGGCTCGTTGCGTTTTTGCCCCGCGTCACAGGGGAGCAGCCAACGAATGTCTCCGGAATTTTGCGCGGTGATCCTAGGTAAGTATCCTACATCCACGCACCAGGTCCGACACCTCGGTGCTACGACCTCTGGAGCACCCCATGGATGAGCTGACCCTGGACCCCGCAGACGCGACCGTCGTCTCGGACCGCCGCTATCGCCGATCGCCAAACACCAGCCAAGCGCTGGCGTTCCAATGCGCGCACATCCAGACCGGTCTGTCGCTCGACGCGCTGATCGTGTCGGACGATGTTGGCGACCGCTGGGTAGGCGCTGGTGACCGCGCGCTCTGCCGCTTCTTGTCGCGAAACGCACCTGAGCTGGCCGCCGGCGAGTCCGACGCCGCCATGAAGCTCCGCGCCCTGCAGACCATCAGCGAGGGGCTCGAGAGCGGGCACGTGACGACCACGCGGGTGAAGCTGCCCAACCAGAACCGCTTCCTATTCGTGACCGGCGTGGGCAACAACCGCATGCGCACCCACGGCGTGTCCACCGCCGCCCATGGAAGCAAGCGCATCCTCGGCTACATCCAGCCCGCCGTCGGCGAGGACATGGACGCCACGGAGACGCTGCAGGACCTTGTCGATGGAGCCTTTAGCCGTCTTGAGGGCGCTGCCGGCGTGACCGGCGCCGAGCCCACGAGCTTCATGGGCTTCTTCGACGACCGCGTGTACCGCGACACGCTCACGCACGTGTTGTCGCCGGCCATGGACGCGATCGCGCGCGCTGGTTTGGTCGCCGATGACATCTGGCGCAACTACCGTCTGCGTAGCCGCGAGACCAAGATCGAGTGGGGCCTGTATGAGCGCAGCTTCCGTTCGACGCTGCGCGAGCACCGCACGGGTGTGAGCCTGGGCGAGCTCGAGATCCGGTTCTATCACCGCCATGATCTGTTCGAGATCTCGCGGGCGCCGCAGGTCAAGATCCGGTGGCGTAAGTAGGTTCTACCGTGGATGTTCGGCGCGTTCGTTTGGTGCGAACGCGCGAACATCGCTGGCAAGGTGTGCGGCGCTGAGTTAGTGGCGAGGCCATGAGTCTGCCCCCGCATATTGGATTGGTCGCGCCGAACGCGTCCGACTTCGCCGCTCGCTATGCCGAGCTCTTGTCCGCACTGGTTCGCGCCGGCGCGGAGGTCACCGTGCACGCCGAAGGCGCGGGCGATGCCTCGACGACGCTGCTCGGCGTTGCCTGGCACAGCGCACCCACGCGGCGCTCAGCGGCCGGTGGCCTCGGAGTGGTCAGCGATGGTGTGGCGGACGCGGCGCTGGTCGCGATGCTCGTCGCGCGCTGGACGGAGACGCGGCCTACGGTGGTTCACGCGCTATCGGCTGCGCTCGCCCCTGCGGTCACCCGGGCTGCCCGAATGTGCGGCGTGCCCCACGTGGTGGTGACGCTCGACAGCACGTTTGAGAACGCGATCCCGGCCGGCGCCCGACGCTCCGATCGCGCGCTGCGGCGTGTGTTGGGCACCCGGTTGTCCCGTGCCGTGCGGGCCGCCGACCGCACCATCGCCATGCACGCCGGCGCCCGCGATTCGTGGGTCGCTGTGGGCGTAAAGAGCGCGCACTGCCGCCTGATCGACAGCGGCATGGGCATCGCGCTCGGCGACTTCTTCGACGGTCCGAGCGCTCAAGAGCTACGCGCGGCCGCGCGTGGTCGCCTCGGGCTCGACGCCGACGCCGTGGTCGTCTCGGTGACCGGCGGCACTGGCGAGGAGTCGGCGGAACTGGCGGGGCGCTTTCCCGACGCGATCTGGCTCCCGATCAAGGCGGGCGAGGTGCTCCAGGCGCCCGCCCCCGACGCGCTGCTGGCCGCAGACGTGGTGATCTCGCTGCACCGCCGCGTGGAGCAAGCGCTGGCGCTGCAGAAGGCCGCCGCGCTCGAGATCCCCACCATCAGCTGGCGGGTCCCGGGCAACACCGAGGTGGTCCGACACGGGCAGAGCGGCGTGCTGGCGCGCCCGTTCTCTCCGGAAGGCGTGGTCGTTGGTTTGACCGCGCTCATGGTCGCGGACACGCGGAAGAACGCCGGTGATTTGGCGCGTTCGCTGGCGGCGCGTTTGTTTGACCGTGATCTGGCCGTGCGGAAGATCCTGTCGACGTATGACGAGCTGTTGTCCGGCGAGACGGCCCAGCCGGCCCGAGTCGATGGGCGCGGAATGGTGGTGAGCGGTCGCGACCTCGTTGGCTGAGGCGGGCGGCAATCGCTTAGTGGGTATGGCGCTGCGGGTGGTTTTGTTCGGCACGGCGTAAAAAGTGGCTGGCATGCCCGTGTGAGTTTCGCTAAGGCCCCCCGACCGACTCTTTCAACACACCGGCAGCTGCACATGTACAACCGCGACTTTGTTTTCACGTCCGAGTCCGTTGGCGAAGGCCATCCCGATAAGATGGCCGACCAGATCAGCGATGCTGTTCTGGACGCCGCGCTTAAGCTGGACCCCAAGGCGCGCGTTGCGTGCGAGTCCGTCCTGAAGACGGGCTTCGTCATGCTCGCCGGTGAAATCACGGTCGACGGTCACATCGACTACCCCTCGCTCGTTCGCCAAGCGGTGAACAACATTGGGTACGACGACTCCTCGAAGGGCTTCGACGGCGACACGTGCGGCATCTTGGTGTCGCTTGAGCAGCAGTCGCCCGACATCAACCAGGGCGTCGACCGCGCCGCTCCCGAGGAGCAGGGCGCTGGCGACCAGGGCATGATGTTCGGCTACGCGTGCAACGAGACGAAGGAGCTGATGCCGGCGCCGATCGCCTACTCGCACGAGCTCATGCGCTACATGTCGACCGTCCGGAAGAGCGGACAGCTCGGCTGGCTGCGTCCCGACGCGAAGAGCCAGGTGACGGTGCGCTACGAGGGCGGCAACGCCAAGGAAGTGTCGGCCGTCGTCATCTCGACGCAGCACAACCCCGAGATTTCGCTCGAAGAGATCCGCGCCGCCGTGACCGAAGAGGTCATCTACTCGGTCATCCCCGAGGAGCTTCGCGCGCCGGACATGAAGATCTTTGTGAACCCGACGGGACGCTTCGTCATCGGCGGGCCGCAGGGCGACGCGGGCCTCACGGGCCGCAAGATCATCGTCGACACGTACGGTGGCATGGGTCGTCACGGTGGCGGTGCTTTCTCCGGAAAGGACCCCTCCAAGGTGGACCGCTCGGCTGCCTACGCCGCGCGCTACGTGGCCAAGAACGTGGTGGCCGCCGGCCTCGCGGACCGCTGCGAAGTGCAGATCGCTTACGCGATCGGCGTCGTGGACCCGGTCAGCATCATGGCGACCACGTTCGGCACCGGCAAGGTGGCGGATGAGGTGATCGAGGCGCTGATCGCCGAGCACTTCAACCTGACGCCGTACGGCATCATCACCACGCTCGACCTCGAGCGTCCGATCTACGCGCCCACCGCCGCGTACGGTCACTTCGGTCGTCCGGAGTTCCCTTGGGAGCAGACGAACAAGGCCGAGGCGCTCCGCGCCGCCGCGGGCATCTAAAATGCTGGTGCTGGGCGTCGCAATGCGGCGCTCTTGCGGTGATTCAGGAGCGTCGTCAAACGCGTGTAAGTCCCTGTCTCACATGTCAAATTTCACGCACCACAGGGCATTGACTAATTCGGGTTCCGGTGTTTAAACCGCGCCGTCACTCGAAACCGACCGCTTGTAAGCGACGTCGTCCGGCGTAATCCGGCTTTGGATACGTAGGACGCTAGAGGTACAGAATGCGATCAATGGAAGAGACCGAAATGAATGAAGAGACCACGACCGTCGGCGAGCGCCTCCGCGTCCGCCGCGAAGAGTTGGGCCTGACCCACCGCGACATTTCGGCCATCACCAAGATTCAGAGCGCCCACCTGCAGTACCTGGAGGACAACCGTTTCGACGAGTTCTCCGCCGAGGTCTTCTGCCGTGGATTCCTCAAGAACTACGCCCGAGAGCTTCGCCTGGACGGTGACGAGATTATCGCGGAGTACGAGCAGCAAACGGGCCGCGCTTCGATGATCATCCCGATCGTCGAGATGTCGACCAACGAGCCGTCCTCCGTCGAGGAGAGCCGCTTCGCGCAGCCGAGCGCCATGGGCCGCGTGCTCTACGGCTCGGCGCTCGCGCTGTTCATCGTCGGTCTCGCGTTGTCCGTCCTGATCTTCGGCGGCGGCGAGGACAACCCGTCCGCGGCGTACCAGCCGGCTGACTACTCCGACTCTTGGCAGCCCATCGTGCCGGCCGAAGACGACTGGCAGAGTCAGCGCGAAAACTAGGCCGCGTACAGACCGTCGCGCAGAGTCGGTCACGTGACCGGCTCTTTTGCGTTTTGAGCGCACCCATCCGTCAGCGAACATTGAACCCAGCAATGCGACCGTAGCGATCCCATAGAGGTCCCCCATGTCGAACTCCAGCCAATCCCTGCTCGTTGCGAGCGTGCGGAAGCTCCTGCGCCGAAGCGCCGACCGGAACCTCGTCAAGATCCTCAGGCGGACACACGCCGCCGACATCGCTAGCCTACTGCGCCATCTCACCGATCGGGAGATGGTGCGGCTCTTCGAGCTCGTCCCTGATACCGAAGAGAAGGGCGAGATCCTCGCCGAAGCCGATCCCGGAATCGCCGTCACCCTGCTCGAGGGTATGCGGACCGAAGCGATCGTCGACATCATTCAGTCGATGAACCGCGACGATGCGGCCGACCTCCTCGAACTGCTCCCCGAAGAGCGTTCCGGCGAGATCATCGAAGCGCTCGGCGACGATGACGCGTCACACGTTGACGCGCTGCTCGGCTACGCCACCGATACCGCCGGCGGTATCATGTCGCCGGACGTGTTCGCCTTGCCGCGAAACACTTCCATTCGAGAGGCGATCGAGACGCTGCAAGCGAGCCATGAAGAGCTCGAGATGGCGTTCTATCTGTACGTGGTGAACGAGCACGGCCACCTTGTCGGCGTCTGCAGCCTGCGTCAGCTGGTCGTGAGCAGCCCGGAGCAGCTGCTCGACGAGATCATGGTCCCCGAAGTGACCAGCGTGACCACCGACACCGACCAGGAGGTCGTTGCCAAGCTGGTCGCTCGCTACAACTTGCTGGCCATCCCGGTCACCGACGAAGCGAATCGCCTCGTCGGTATCGTGACCGTCGACGACATCATCGACGTCATCAAGGAAGAGGCCACCGAGGACATGCTCATGATGGCCGGTGCGGGTGCCGGCGCGGGCGACACGTCGTCTCCGTTTGAGAATGCCAAGCAGCGTATGCCGTGGTTGCTCGCGAGCTTCGTCGGCGGCATCGGCTCGATGGCGATCATCCGGTTCTTCGAAGGCACGCTGCTGCAAGTGGCCGCCCTCGCTGCGTTCATCCCGATCACGCTCGGCATGGGCGGTAACGTGGGCACGCAGGCCGCGACGCTCGTGACCCGCGGACTGGCGCTCGGTCGGATCCACACCACACAGTTCTTCGTGATCGTGGGCCGTGAGGTCGCGACCGGCTGCATGCTCGGCGCTGCCTATGGCCTTATGCTCGGCACCGTCGCCAGCCTGATCTACGCGGACCCTGGCGACGTGCAGTGGAGTACCTGGCAGCTGTCACTGACGGTCGCGCTCGGCGTCTCGACGTGCATGTCGGTGGCCGCGCTCGTGGGCGGCGCGTTCCCGCTGATCTTCGAGCGCATGGGCATCGATCCGGCGATCGCCGTTGGTCCGTTTGTGACCACCAGCGTCGATATCACCGGCATCGCGGTGTACTTCATGATCGGCCGCGCGCTGCTACTCTGAGCCGCGGGTACGGTCAGCCGTACGTGCTCGCGTAGAAGGCGTACGACTTGAGATCTCGCCCGCCGATGTGTCGCCAGACGAAGATCAGCGACGTGCGGACGGCCGCGCGATAGCCGGGCATGTCGTCGTCGGGGAAGCGGCCGCTGGCGATGTTCTGGAGATAGTCGAGTGTCCCGCGGGGGAGCTCGCCGCAGGGTTCGCCCGGGTGACGTGCCTGCGGGGTGACCACGCCCACGTCCGGCAGCCAGCGGGCGCCGGTTTCGTCGTCGAGCGCGTCGCCGGTTCGGGCGCAGCGGCTGAAGTCGGGGAGCAGGCCGAGCTCGTTGAGTAGCAGTAGCTGGAACCGAAAGAGTCCGGCCTCGAGTCGGTGCACGCCGCCGTCTTCGCTGGCCATCCAGCGTAGAAACCGCACGACGGTGACGAACAGCTCGGCGCCTTGTTCGTCCTGTAGGGCGCGGTCGATGAGTTCGAACGCGTGACTCGCCCCGGCCATCTTGTGCAGGTCGGCGCCGAGCGACGGATAGGTGCGCACGGCCTCGGAGGCGGTAAGCGAGGCCATGGAGTCTGGCTTGCGCGCGCGCAGCGAGATCTCCAGCTCCACGAAGGCGCCGATGCCGCCGCGGAAGCGCTTCTTAGAGCCCCGGGCGCCGCGTGCGAAAGCGGTGAGCTTGCCTCGGCTGGCGGTCAGGAACGTGCAGACTTTGTCCGCCTCGCCGTAGTCCACCGCCCGCAGCAGCAACGCGGCGGTTTCTAGGTCAGCCATACTCAGCGTCGTAGCAGCTTGAGGATGGGCGCCATGCGCACACGCCAGTCGCGGACGCGGCCGCCAGCGACGTGCCAGGCCAATCCCCAGAACGCGAAACCCGCCGCCGACATGGCCGTGAACGTGGTGATCACGGGGATGCGGTCGAACAGCCAGAAGGGCTCGTGCGGCAAGAACAGCGGGGTGGCGATGATGAGCGCTGCGCAGCACAGCGCCATGAACACGCGGGTGGTTTGACGGTTCAATTCCGAGACGATCGCGCGCGCGTTGTCGTCGGAGACTTTGACCTGGAAGCGCCCGGCTTCCACATCCATAAGTACTTGCTCAAGTTGGTCCGGGACCTCGCGGAGAAAGGTCCCCAGGTGCATCGCGCCGCCGATCGCACCCTTCAGAAGGCGGTCGGCGGAGTACTGCTGCTCGAGCAGCCGTCGCTGGTACGGACCCACGTGTGCCATCAGGTCCAAGTCGGGCGCCATGCCGCGGATGACCCCCTCTAGGGTGACCGTCGCCTTGGACAAGATGCTGTAGTCGGTGGCGATGCGAATCTTGTAGCGCTGCGCTGCGTCGATGCACTCTTCGACGAACGCCGACACGTTGATGCTCCGTAGGTTACGCTTGAGGTATCGGTCCCGGATCGACGACACGACGGCTTTGAACTCCGCCATGTGGATGTGTCCGGTCGGGCGCCCCATTCGGATGAGCGTCCGTGCGGTGGTGTCGACGTCGCCGGCCAGGACGGCCACCACGAGCGATACGATGCGGTCGCGTTGGTTCTGGCTCAGGTAGCCGCACAGGCCGAAGTCGATAAGCGCGAGCCGGCCGTCGTCGGCGACGATCAGGTTGCCGGGGTGCGGGTCGCCGTGGAACATCCCGTGGGTGAAGATCATGCGGAAGAAGCCCTCGATCAACAGGAGGGCGATGCGCTCCGCTTCGGGGCTACCTTGCTCCAGGTCGGCGATGCGGCGTCCGGCGATGAACTCCATCGTGAGCACCGTTCGCGTGGTGTGCGAGCGGTACAACGCGGGGATGCGGAAGTCGGGATCGTCGGCGTAGTCGACGCCGAACTGCTCCAGATTGGTGGCCTCGTGCAGGAAGTCGAGCTCATGCGACAGCGCCTCGTCGAGCACGTCCACGATGTCGGCCGGCGCGTAGTAGTCCATCTCTGCGATGGTGGCCTCGAGCAGCCGCGCGAACACGTGCATGAGGTCGAGATCGGAGCGCATGGTCTCGCCGACTCCGGGCCGCTGCACCTTCACGATCACGGGCGTGCCGTCGTGCAGCGTGGCGCGGTGCGCCTGGGCCATCGATGCGCTGGCGACGGGCACGGGATCGAAGTGGGCGAACCGCTCTTCGAGCGTGCCTTCGAGGGCCGCTTCGACGGCGATCTTAATCTCGTCGAACGCAACTGCGGGCGCGCTGTCTTGCAGCTTGGCGAGCTCGCGAATGAACGGCGGCGGCAGGGCGTCGGGGCGCGTGGAGAGGATCTGGCCGACCTTCACGAAGGTAGGGCCGAGCTCCTCGAGCATGGCGCGGAAGCGGCGCGCGGCGTCTTGCCCGTCGCCCTCACTGCGCGGCTCGTCGCTGTCACCCTCCGACTTGGAGATGAACCCGGCACGGATGGCGACGGCGGAGAAGCCGTGCCGAACGAGCACGTTGGTGATGAACGCGAGCCGTGAGATATCGTGCACGGCCGCCTTGAGCAGCGACCGCGACTGCGATGCAGAGCTTGGCCCTACTTCCGCCACGAGACGCCCTTTCGGAGTCGCTGCAGTGCGTCGGCGAAGTCGTCGGGTGGCTCGGCCTCGAAGTACAGCGAGCGGCCGTCGGGCAGGTCGAAGCCGAGCGAGCGGGCGTGGAGCGCGAGCCGGGAGATGAGCCGGGTGCCGGCGACCGCGCGGCCGCCGTAGGTGTCATCGCCCAGGATGGGGCAGCCGTATTCGCTCAGGTGCACGCGGATTTGGTGCGTGCGACCGGTCTCGAGCGTGCAGGCCACGTGGGTGGCTCCGTGCTCAAAGCGCTCAAGCGTTTTGTAGTGCGTGACGGCGCGTCGGGAGCCTCGGTTGCCGGTGAATCGCTTGCGGTCTTCACGCATTCGGCCGTGGAACGTGTCGAACGTGCCGGTGGTGTCGAGGCCCTTTCCAGAGGTCTGGGCGCACAGGGTTCGGTACTCGCGTTTGATGGTACGGGCGGCGAACTGGGCTTGCAGCGACTGGTGAACTTCGTCGGTTTTGGTCACCACGAGGAGGCCGCTGGTGAAGCGGTCAATGCGGTGCACGATACCGGGACGTTGGACGCCACCGATGCCGGCGAGCGAGCCCTTGCAGTGGTAGAGCAGGGCGTTGACGAGGGTGCCGTCGGGGTGTCCGGCGGCGGGGTGCACGACCATGCCGGGCGGTTTGTTGACCACGACCACCATGTCGTCTTCGTAGACGATCTCGATGGGGAGGTCCTGCGGCTCGAGGGAGAGCTCTTGCAGGCCGGGCACGACGAGCTCGAGGAGGTCGCCGAGCAGTACTTTGTGGGACGGCTTGGTGATGACCTTGCCGTTGATCGTGACGGTTCCGTCATCGATCGCGACACGGGCGCGTCCACGAGGCAGTTCTGCGCGGCGCGCTACGACGACGTCGAGGCGCTGCTTATGATCGTCCTCGTCGGCGTGCACCGATACCGGCTGCGCGTCGGCTGGCGATTCGTACTCGTTCAGAAGATGGGCGATTTGATGTGCCTCGAGCCAGCGAAGATCACGTCTACGAAGGCTTTTTGCAGGAGGTTGGTGCCTTCTACGATCTCTTCAGACACTTTGCTCCGCCAGACTTGCATGCCTTCGCGGAGATCGTCTTCGATCTCTTGGAAGAGCCGGTCGGTTTCGATGCCGCGCTGGATCTTCTCGGTGTTGTAGATGGCGATGTCCGATGCCATTGCGCGGGCGAACCGCGCGGCTTCTGGGATGCTCGTGATCTTGCTCATGGGCGGCGCCGAGTGTTGGAGGTGCGGCTGAGAATGCGCGTGGAGCGCGCTTCGGAGACCGCAGTGAGATAGTCGTCCATGAAGGCGTCGGCGTCCAGTTCTAAGACGTTCGCGATCTCACGGAGGTAGCCGCGGAGGTAGACTGGGCGGGGCAGCTCGTCGACTTCGAAGCGCTCGATGGCCTCTAAGAAGCGCAGCCCGATTTTGGTTTGCAGCGAGAGTTCGCGCTGCGACATTTCGAGCGCCATGCGGGTGGTGCGCACGATATCGCCGGGCCGCACGCTGCTCGGCCGCTCTGGGATTTTGGCGGCCACGCCGGTGATCGCGCCGCTCTCGGCCATCGCGGATTGCAGGTCGCGGTTGGCGTCCTCGATCTCGCGCACGATGCGTTCTTTGAGGGCGAGCGGGACGAGGCTGTTGGTCAGCGGCGACTCGCGCCGGAAGCCCTCCCACAGGCGTCGGTAGGCTTGGCGGATGCCGACGGCGTCGCCAGCGGGTGACACGCCGAGCTTCTGCCAGGGTTCGGTGGCGAGGGCGCGGCGGCAGCGTGGCTGGTCAGCGTCGAGCTGCGACAGCTCCATGAGCTGGGACGCCAGGCCCTCGCTGATGCCCTCGGCGGCGGCGTCGGCCGAGAGGTTGCTCTTGGGGTCGTGGCGTTGGTGGAACCAGCGTCGCTCGTCGTGGTCAAAGGCGCCGAGGTAGCGGGGCCACACGTCGAGCTGGAACGACCACGTGAGGGCGATCGTGTGTCCGAGGTCCCGCTCTGCGCTCTCGCGAGCGTGCGCGAGCGCGAGGTAGATCTGCAGTCGGTCGCAGGTGCTTTCGTGGATGTCCCGCAGGCGTGGTGAGGACAGCACTTCGGCGAAATCGCTGGCGCTGGCGTCTGGGCCAAGCCGCTCGAGCGCGCGGAGCAGTTCAAAGCCAGCGAGCTCGGCATCGGGGTGCGCGAGGATGGCGTAGAAGAGGGCGGCGCGGAGGTAGCGCGTGGCGCCGTGCAGCGACACGGCCTCGGTGGGCGCGACGAGGATCGGCACGTCGGCGAGGACGAAGACGGTGGTCCACAGCGGGTCCGGCTGATTCGGCAGATCGACGATGATCTCGTCGAAGTCGAGTGCGCGGAGGGCGGCGACGAAGCGGGGTGCGTTTCGGTCGACGCGGGCGAACGGCCGGGCGCGTACGAGGCCGAGCGAGAGCAGGGCGGGGCTGGTCCGGTTGGGCCGCACGATGAGTGGATCGAGCGGTGCGTCGTCGCGCCATGTCTCGCTGCCGACGGCTGCGGCGACGTTGATTCCGAGTCGGAGGTGGAGGTTGGGGTTACCGATGTCGGCGTCCACCACGAGGACCTTTTTTCCCCGTCGCACGAGGATCCTCGCGAGGTCGCACGCGAGACTGGAGCGCCCGGTGCCACCTGCACCTCCGCCGAACGCGATGACGCGCGGTTCAGCGGGGAGGCGTTGTCGATCCAGGAGGTTGTTCACGGCAGTCGAAATGCGGGGCGAGGGGACTGAACTGTGTAGCACAACCCAGAAGCGTGTTCTATTGTAGGTCGGCTGAGGAAGATCGCACCGGGGGCGCGTGGGTTTTTCGGATCGCGTACGGCTGTGGTAGTTTAGCCGCTGTCATGCGCGCCGCGCTCTTCGCAACGCACCTGTGACGCACACACAATCTTGAGGTAATCCGTGGCAAAGCTCGTGTACAACGAGGGTGGAACGGAGCATGAGTTCGTCCTGGATCAAGGACGTTCGTCTTACACCATCGGCCGGAACCCGATGTGCGACCTGCGCATCAACAATCCGAGCATCTCTCGCAAGCATGCGGAAGTGCGGGTAGATGCGTCGAGTGGTCGGTACTCTGTGCACGACCTGAACTCGTCGAACGGCACGTACGTGAACGGCGCGCGCTTGCAGCACGCCGAGCTGGCAGACCGCGACGAGGTGCTGTGCGGCGAGTTCGAGTTGGTGTTCTACATGTCGAACGCGAGCGTGCCCGCGCGCCGCGATCGTCCTCCGGCTCCGCCGTCCGCTCCGCCCGGTAAGAGCGCGATCCAGGCGACCTCGGCGCTGAATTCGCTCTCGGGCGAGCAGCTGACGGGATCGGAGCCGATCGCCGGCGCTGCGATGGTGAAGAACACGTCCGCGAGCGCGGTCGCGGTGCCGCCGGATGCGGAGCGCGCGATCGCGGCGGCCGACGAGCGCAGGCTGCTTCCGCCGAGCGAGTTGCAGCGCGAGCTGAGCGCAGCGCGCGCGGAGCTGAAGTCGCTGCGTTTGGCGCTTCAGAACGAGTCGGCGCGCGCCGCCGAGGCCGGGAACGAGCGCGCGCGCTTGGCGAAGGATCTGCAACGCGCCGAAGACGACCTCGCCGAAGCCCGATCGGGCGGAGACGGTGGTGGTGCGGAAGCCGAGGCGATGGCGGCGCAGCTGAAGTCTCTGCAGGCGCAGCTCGCGGAAGCCAAGAAGGCCTCTGCGGCGGGTTCGGACCTGCAGAAGGAGCTGGTCGCCGCGCGCGAGGATCTCGCCGCGATGAAGGTAGAGGCCGAGAAAGCCGAGCGCGCTGCGGCGTCTGAGATCGCGAAGCTTCGCACGGAAGCGCAGCGGTCGAAGGAGGCCGTCGAGGGGCAGAAGCGCCTCGAAGCGGAGATCTCGAAGGCCCAGGCGGAGCTGGTCGGTGCGCGTCAGAAGCTGGCGAACACGGAGCAGCAGCTGCTTGAGACGAGCGGGGCTTCCGACGCCAGCAAGTCGCTGCAAGCGGAGCTTGAGAAGGTCCGCGCTGAGTTGGCCGCGGCCACCAAGGCCGCTGGCTCGAGCAAGGAAGAGCTCACCACGCTGAAGCGCAACCTGGAGGCGGCCAAGAAGGATATGGGCGCCGCCGCCGGTGAGCTGGCTGCCGCCAAGAAGGAGCTCGCTCAGGCCAAGGAGCAGGGCGCCTCGACGAGCAAGGCTGCCGACACGAAGGACGCCGAGATCGCCGCGCTGGCGAAGGAACTCGCCGCCATCACCGACCGCGCCTCGCAGGCCGAGAGTGCGCTCGAAGCGCTCAAGAAGTCGGGTGAGTCGGGTGACGAGCGGCTGGTGGAGTTGAACGCGCAGCTGGAGGCCGGCAAGCAGCAGTTCGCCGACCTGAACCAAGAGCTCGCGGGAACGCAAAAGGAGCTCAGCGAGCTGCAGGCCAAGTTTGCGGCCACGCAGGAAGAGCTCGCTGCCGCCAAGGCTGAGCTCGCGAGCAAGCCGGCCGACGGTAAGGCGGCTGAGGCTGCTGCGAAGGCGGCCGAGGCTGAGGCGACCGCGAAGGCGGCCGAAGCTGAGGCGACCGCGAAGGCGGCCGACGCTGCTGCGGCGCTTGAAGAGGAGCGGGCCAAGAGCGCGGCGCTCGCTGCAGAGGTCGCCAGCCTCAAGGAGCGCGGCGCTCAGATGAAGGAGGCGTTCAAGGACCTCTCCGGCGAGCTTCAAGAGCTCATTCAGACCAACCGCGACCTGGTTGCGAAGGCCGAAGGGTGATGTCGGTGCAGCGGCTCTCCGTCTCGGCTGTCGGCGCGCTCGCGCTGTCGATCGCCGCCTGCGGGGGGCCGCGTATTGACGAGTCTCTGCTGGAGAACCCGGCCCCGCAGGTGGTGCGGGTTCCGACCGAAGCCAGCGCAGCGACCGGCACGCCCGCCGAGGTCGAGGCGGCCGAGGTGCGTCGTCGGCTGATGGCGATGGCCGCCGCCGAGCCCGCCGCGCGCGCGAGAGAACAACATGCGCTGCTGCCCTACGCTGACGCTGCGCTTCCCACGTTCGTGGAGTCGCTCGGCGATTCAGCTCTTGGGCCGGTCGCGCGTCAGGCCGCTGCGTGGGTGCTGGGCGAATCCAACGACGCCCGCGCCTGCGCTGCGCTCAGCGAGGCGTGGTTGACCACCGCCGGTCAGCCCGAGGGGTTGCGTGTCGCGGTGGCAGTCGCGTCGGGCCGCTGTGGTGATCCGGCCCCGCTGCTGGGGTTGGTCGAGTTCGGGAACGAGGAGCGCATTCGCCTGAAGGCGGCTGTGACACTCGGCGTGCTCGACCACGGTGACGCGGCGTTCGCCATCGCCGTGCTGCGCGACGAGGTGCAGGAGGCGCTCCGAGACTACGCGACGCTCGCGCTGGCGATGCTCGGCGATACGACGGCGGGCCAGGTGCTGGTGGCGTCGATGCCGAACGGGTTGCCCGGCGCGCCCGATATCGCGGGCGTGTTCGCGCTGGCGCTGGCGCGCTCGGGTCACGCGCCGGCCGAGGTTCAGCAGGCGTTGCGCGATGCGAGCACCGGGCACTCGGACCCGCTGGTTCGGGAGGCAGCGCTGGAGGTGCTCGTAAACCAACGCGACGCGTTCGCGACCACCAAGCTGACTACCGCGCTGTCGGACCCGAGCCCGCGCGTGGCCGCCCGTGCCCGCGCTTGGCTCGACGCGTGGGAGCGCCCGTAGCCGTCAGAGTTGGCCGGCTCTAGCTGCGGGGAAGGGTGAGCGTGAACCGCGCGCCCGACAGCTGCTCACCGGGTCCGGCGGTCAGGTCGCCGCCGTGCTTGCGGGCGATGCTGCGGCTGATGCTGAGCCCGAGCCCTGTGCCGTTGGACTTGCCGGTGACGAAGGGTTCGAACAGGCGGTCGAGGATCTCAGGGTCGATGCCCGGGCCGTTGTCCTCGACGATGATCTCTACGTGTTGATCCGCGTCGTGTAGCAGCACCGAGATCTCGCGTGCTGAGAGGGTCTCTGTGGCCTGCGCGGCGTTGCGGAGCAGGTTGATGAGCACCTGGCGAATCTGCGGCGGGTCCACCGCGGCCGCGAGGCTCTCGGGGGCCGTGAACGCGGTGTCGATGCCCAGCTTCGTGAGGGCCGCGCGCTGTTGGTCCAGCACCTCTTG
>CBDUJZ010000026.1:0-43673 GCA_965367675.1 uncultured Myxococcales bacterium
CCACGAGCCACCCCGTTAGCGCGGCGTCGAGTTTGCACGCGTGGCGGGTGTTCCGATTCGGAATCGATGCTATGAAACACGCATGAAAAACAACGCTACGCCGTCCCCTCGTTTGCCCGCCAAGTCCGCGCGCCTCCAGCACGCGTCGGCTCAGTCGCGATCCACGCCCTTCGCGCTCGCCCTGGTCGGTGCGTCGCTCGGCGCCGCGCTCGGCTTGGCCGCCTGTGGCGATGACACCAACGAAGCGGACACCGGCGTCGCCGACACCAGCGTAGAAGACGCCGGAAACGACGCCGCGGACGACGTCACCCAGGCGGATATCAGCGAGGACGCCGGCGACGACGCCGGCGACGACGCGGCCGACGCGATCGAAGAGACCACCGAGGACGCCGACGACGACACCACCACCCAGCCCGCCGAGCTGCTCACGCTCGAAGAGGCCGTCACCCGCGTGGACCCGTTCATCGGCACCGGCGGCATCGGCTTCGGTTACGCCTCGCTCAGCCCGGCCGCCCAGCTCCCGGCGGGCTTCGTCAAGGTCGGGCCCGACACGACCATGCGCGGCATCCACCCGTCGCAGAGCCACTTCAGCGGGTACTACGCCACCGACCAGCAGGTCCGCGGCTTCTCGCACATCCGGCTCGTCGGCACCGGCGCCACCGACCTCGGCAACCTCCGATTCTTGCCCATGGCGTCGCTCAACGACAGCGACCCGTGGGTGCGATACGCGAACATGGACAAGGACTCCGAGGCCGCCGCGCCCGGCCGCTACAGCGTGCGCTTGCCCGACGAGGGCGTGACCGCGGCCATGAGCGCCACCAACTTCGGCGCCATCCACGACTACGCCTTCGACGGCGGCGCGTACCTGCAGATCGACGCCGGCGCGGCCATCACCGACTCCGGCACCGAGGTCGCCCACGTGACCGTCGAGGGCACCAACGTGTCCGGCTACGTCGAGCACCACGGTGGGTTCACCGGCCGCTCCACCCCGTTCACGCTGTACTTCGACATCGAGCTCAACACCGCGCCGACCTCCGTCGCCGTGTGGGACGCCTCCGGCGTGCAAGCCGCCGCCACGGCGACAGGCGAGCGCGGCGGCGCCATCCTCGGATTCGCCGACGGCACGCACCTGGAAGCCCGCGTCGGCCTGTCGCTCGTCGACGCCGACTCCGCACGCGCCAACCGCATCGCCGAGGTGGGCGACAGCAACCTCGACGACATCGCTGCCGTCGCCGCGACCGCCTGGGAGGGCGTGCTCGACAACGTGCGCATCGCGGGCGGCACGGAGCGCGAGCAGAGCATGTTCTACAGCGCGCTCTACAACGCCTACCGCATGCCCTCGAACCTGACCGAGCCCGACGGGCGCTACGTTGGATTCGACGGCCTGCCGCACGACTCCGACGGCACGGACTACTACTCCGACCTGTCCATGTGGGACACGTTCCGCACCCTGCACCCGTGGTACTCGCTGACCGACCATGCGCTGCAACGGGAGTGCCTGCAGTCCATGCTGCGGATGGACGAATTCGGCGACCGTGGCGTGCCCAACTGGCCCGCCATGCTCAGCTACACCGGCAGCATGATCGGCTCCTCGTCCGACATCGTGTTCGGCGACGCCGCCGCCAAGGGCGTCGAGGGCATCGACTGGACCGCCGCCTACCACGCGCTCTACGACTCCGCCTACGGCCGCACCCAAGACCCGCCGCTCACCACCGGGCGCGACGGAATCGAGGACTACGTCACCTACGGATACCTGCCCGCCGACCTGCACGACGAGGCCGTCTCCAAGACGCTCGAGTACGGCTGGGACGACTTCGGACTCGCCAGCGTCGCCCGCGCGGCCGGCCTCACCGCCGAGGCCGAAGCGCTCGAAGAATCGGCCCGCTCGTACCTCAACCTGTTCAAGCCCGAGGACGGCTTCATGTGGCCCCGCAACGCCGACGGCTCGTGGGACGAAGAGCAGACCCCGACCGGGTTCTCGATGCGCAGCGGCAACTACACCGAGGGCAACGCCTGGCACTGGCGCTGGTACGGTTGGCACGACGCCGACGCCTTCGTAGGCGCCTACGACGACAACGACCTCGACCTCGCCGAGGCCATCGAGGCCTTCATGTCGCGCTCCGCCCTCGGACGCGCCGGACGCCCGAACTCGCTCGCCCCAGACACGTACTACTGGCACGGAAACGAGCCCGCCCTGCACTCCACCAACGTGTTCCACCTGGCCGGCCAACCCGACCGCGCGTCGTACTGGATTCGGCAAGCCCAAGAGCGCCTCTACAACGACACCCCGGACGGCATCCCGGGCAACGACGACGGCGGCACGCTCTCCACCTGGTACCTGTTCAGCGCCATCGGCCTCTACCCCGTCGCCGGCTCCGACCTGTACTACCTCAACGCCCCCCTGTTCGAGCAGATCGAGGTCGAGCTCGGCGGCGGCGGAACCCTCACCATCGAAGCGCCCGGCGCGAACCACGACACCTACGTGATCGACGAGATCACGCTCAACGGCACCCCGCTCGAAGGCCGCGAGATCCGACACGCAGACCTGGTCGACGCCACCCTGCACTTCACGCTCAGCGAGCCCGCCGATGAGTAAGGGCGACCACGCGAAGCACCGCCGCGAGACCCGGCTCGTCGCCGGTCCCGACGCTGCGCCCGCGCACCAAGAGCCCGTCACGCTGCCCATCGTGCAGACGACCACCTTCGTGATGGACGACGCCCTGAACGCGGCGTTCGATCGCGGCGATTACCGGTCCGAGTACCTGTACACCCGGCACTCCAATCCCACGCTCGATGCCCTGCAGATGCGGATGGCCGAGCTGCACGGGGCCGAGGACGCCGTGGTGACGGCGAGCGGGATGGCGGCGGTCTCAGCGGCGCTCGTCGGCCTCACGCAACCCGGCGATACGGTGGTCGCGGACACGCTGTTATACGGCGCCGCCAACACCTTTCTGTCGCAATACCTGGCGCAGATGGGCCGCCACGTGGTCGTGGTCCCATTCGCCGACGCTGCAGCCCTAGACACCGCGCTCGATGACGCCGTGGCCCGCAACCCGGACCGCCCGCCGCTACTCTACGGCGAGACGCTCGCGAATCCGCTCGTGCAAGCGCTCGACATCCCGCGGGTGGGCCAGCAAGCCGCTCGCGTGGGCGCCACCTTCGTGATCGATAACACCTTCGCCAATCCGCTCATCTGCCGCCCGCTCGAGCACGGCGCGCACGTGGTCATCGAGAGCCTCAGCAAGTCGATCGCCGGCCACAGCGACGTGCACGGCGGCTTGGTGTGTGGCGATCACGCACGTGTGCAAGCCGCGTGGCACGCCATGGTTCACCTGGGCGGCTGCCTCGACCCGCACGCCGCGTGGCTCATCTGGCGCGGCTCCAAGACCCTGGCGATGCGCACCGAGACCGCGCAATCCAACGCCCGCGCGGTGGCCGAAGCGCTGCGTCAGCACCCCGCCGTCATGCGGGTCCACTTTGCCGACGAGGCGGCCGAGCGCTCCACGTGGCTCGCCGGCCCTGGAGCCATGCTGTCGGTGGTGGTCACCGGCGGAAACGGCGGCGCGCAGCGGTTCATGGACGCGCTCACGGTCATGACCCCCGCCACGTCGCTGGGCGGCGTCGAGTCGCTCGTCAGCCTGCCGTACAACACGTCGCACCGCACGCCGGACTCCCAGGCGCGGATCGGGCTTGAGCCGGGCACGGTGCGCGTCTCGATCGGCTGCGAGGCCGCCGCCGACCTCATCGACGACGTCCTTAACGCGTTGGGTTCGTAGCCAGCCGCTCCACGGCCGCCGAGTACGACGTGTTGCGCACCATCTCAGCCAACAGCCCCGTGTACTTCTCGACCAGGTCGGCGCGCCCCTCGCTGCGGTAGTGCTGCAGCGCGAGGTAGAGCGTCACGTAGGTGCGCTCGGAGTTCACGAAGTACTGCACCGCCGCCAGGACCGCCTCGATCGACGAGCGCGACACCGAGCCCGACGTCGCCGTGAACGTGAACGAGCGGCCGGTGCTGTTGGCCACCTCCACGCGGGCCTCAGCGGCGGCATCCGCGCCGTGCTGCTGCTTGCTGTCCGTCATCAGCCCCTTCACGAAAAGCCCCGTGAACCGGATGGATTCCAGCGACGGATACTCGGACGCGAACCGGCGCTTGAGGCCGTTAAACAGCGCATCGATCGTGCCCACGCCCTCCCCCTCGACGGCCACAGGGTCGGCGCCGTTTAAGCACACCTGACACTGCACACGACACACCCCAGCGACGAGATCCTCCTCCAACGTGTAGCGCGCGATCTGCAGCTCCAAGAAGCCGTCTTGCAGCACGTCTCGCATCTGGGCGATGGCGTCGTTCTGGGCCTGTTCGAGCGGAGTCATGGCGTTCCGGGTTGAGGAGGATTGTGCTGTCGGGACGGAAACTTACGTGGGGTTCAAGTTCAAACGATGTCGGGCGCGTTCGGGTCTAAAGTCGGGCGCGTTCGGGTCTAAAACAACGGGCTTCAGCCGGCCTACCAAGCTGTCCGGCGACGCTCTGGACGCGCATCGGGCCGCACCAGCGGATCGCTTGGACCGCCCTCGCCGACAAAGAAGCGCACACCCTCGGCGTAGATGCCGGCGAGCTTGCGAATGCCATCGCGAGACAGGACGCGCACGGACGATGGATCGTCCGGCATTTCGATGATGCCAGCGGTGCCAAACTCGAGCTCCGCCGCCACCTCGTTGTCCACCATGATGCGCCCCACGTGCCCGTTCGAGCGCACGAAGTGCCACACATGATTGGCACGCCGACCGGAGCGACGGGTCCACGCTTGGATGAGGTTGCGCACCTGCATGGCGCGCTCCTGCTGCTTCCGCTCCAGCCGCTGCCGCTCTACGTGGGCGCGGTTTTCGGCGTCGCGCGCTTCCTTCGCCGCCTCAGAAATCGCGATCGATTGCGCAACAGCTTCCTGTTCGAGCCGATGACCGCCCTTCTTCTTGCGCTTCTTGCGCGTCTCCGTGGACACACTTTGTGCGTCTTTCTTGGAGACTTTTCCAGCTTTGAGGAGAGCGTCGCGGAGAGACATGAGCCACTTGAATGCAATGACAGAACGGGCGCGGTCAACGCGCGCCAGAGGTAGCGCGATGACGTCGTCGGACAACAATAATCTGTGTCCCCCTGTCCACAAGCGAAAGGGGGCTTGGGCGGGACGGCGGATGGTGCCATATTCCAGCGCCATGAACCACGCGGTTAGCATCTTCCTTCACGGACGGCTCGGTGGGCCGTTCGTTTCGCCCGCATCAGTGAGCACGGGATCGCCCGCGTACACCTGGATTCCGCGCTCAGCGCTGGCGGTCCTCACGGCGCTCATGGTGTTCAGCGCTGCGCCGGCGGCGGCGGACCCACTGCACGGCACGGTCGTAGATGTGTTCAGCGGCGACCCGGTGGCGGGCGCACGCGTGATCGCGCTGGAGGCCGGCGTCGACGCGTTCACCGAGGCCGACGGCACCTTCGTGCTCGATGTGGCACCGAACACCGACCACACCCTGCTCGCCCACGTGGCGGGCATGGACGACAGCCTGGTGCTGCGACGCGAGCGACAGCGCGTGGGACAGCGCGCGCGCCTGCATGTCTTCGGACCCGACAGCGAGCCCTACGCGCTCGAAGAAGGCGACGCGTGGGGCGCCCCACTCCACGAGCGGCCCACGCCCGACCCGAGCCCCGCCGGCGGCGACCCAACCGAGACCGATGGCCCCGTCTCCCTGCGCGACTTCTTGCCCGGCGGCACCATCGGCCCCCTCGCGCTCTCGTTCCCGGGCGTGCTCCCAGAGACCATCCGCATCGGCCGCCGCATGGCGAGCTCGTGCTCCGGCAACCCGGTGCAGCGTATCGACTCCGTGCCTCTCGAAACGTACGTGCAGGGCGTGCTGATCCCCGAGATCGGCGTGTTTCGCGCCGTTCAAGGCGGTCAGGATGCGGCCGAGGCGGTGTTCCAAGCGTTCGCGATCGCCGCCCGCTCCTACGCGCTCTACTTCTACCTGCGCGAGCCCGGCGCCGACTACCACCTGGACGACACCGCCTGTAACCAGCGCTACGAAGACGACCGCAACACGTGGGTCGAGGCCCAGGTCGCCGTCACCACCAACCAAATCCTGGTGAGCGCGCGCGACCACGACGAGCTCGACAAGTTCGAGTACGCCGCCAGCTGCGGACGGCACGGCACACGCCCAGAGTACCAAGACGCGCTGGTGGCCGACCTGACCGGTGAGAACGCCTGCGTGCGCTCGTGGTGCGGTCACAACGACTGCGCCGCCCACGAGGTGAACCCCGCCCTCCCCGACAGCGGCCGATGCCTGGTGCGCGGCGTATGCCAATGGGGCGCCGTCGAACGCTCGCAATCCGGCGAGACCTACCTCGAGGTGCTCGCGCACTATCAACCCAACCTCGACGTGATCACGGTCGGCGAGACCGAGGCCATCACTCGCGTGGTCGGCTTTGTCCGCGAGGGCGACCCGTACGTGGGCGCGCCCGTGTCCGGCGTGACCGTCACCATGGGCGTCGACGGCCCCGCGGGCGTATCCAACATCGACGGCTTCTACGAGATCACCGACGCCCCAGCCGGCCTGCAATCGCTGACGTTCTCCGGTGGGCACATCGAGCCGCAAACGCTGGAGCGCACGGTCGAGGACGGCGCGGTCAACTGGTTCTCCGCCGCGGTGGAGTACGACGATACATACGTACCCCCAGAGCCGGAGCCGGAACCGACGCCAGAGCCGCCGCCCGAGCCGGTCGCCGACGCGGGCCCGGACGACGCAGGCCCGGACGACGCAAGCCCGGACGACGCCATCGACGACAGCAACACGGGGCAGGACGCCGCGCTCGTCGACGCCATCGACGCGCGCGCTGACGTGGATGCAAGCAGCGGTACGCCCAGCGCCGTCGCGCGCTACTCCGTCGTGCACTCGCGCGCCAACGGCTGCGCGGTATCCGGCGCACGCGCGGGGTCCGGTTCCAGCGCGCCGCCGAACTCCGCACACTTGGCCATCGTCGGCCTCATCATCGGGGCCGCGCGCCGCCGACGCGACCGCTAGAATCGACGCCACCTCGCGCCCCGGCGTCCTTGCCCAACCCCGTGCGTCACGCGTACACGGGTAGCGCGCGCGACGTCTCGGCGCGCCCCCAGGCAGCAGGAAAAATCCGTGGAGAATCTCCTTCGACAGTACGCCTCGTTGTCCACGCGCAAGCCGTGGACGTTGCTGGCGCTCTTCGGTGTCATCACCGCCCTCAGCGTCGTCCTCGGACAGAACATCACCGTCGACACAGGGCTCGAATCGCTGCTGCCGTCCGACGCGCCGTCTGTGCTCGCGATCGACGAAGCGCGGGCGCGGCGCGGTGGCCAGGACCTGTTCGTCATCGCCATCGAGTCTCCAGACCCGCTCGCGACCGTGCAGTTCGTGGACGCGCTGGCCGAGTCGTTCGCCGACTGGGAGGAGGTCGAGTACTTCGACTACGAGCGCTCGCAGTCGTTCTTCCGAGAGCACGCGCTGCTGTACCTGACCATGGAGGACCTGGGGAACATCGAGGACAACCTGCGGCGGATGATCCGCCGACGACTGGGTCAAAACCACCCGCTGTTTACCGACCTCGAGGCCCCCGCCGACCCCGCTGAAGACACCTGGGATTGGCACGACTGGACCATGTGGATCAGCCCGTTCACCCTCAAAGAGTTGGCCATCGAGGAGGACGCCATCGGCACCCTCTTCCCCTTCTTGGACAACTCCGCCGAGACCGCCGAGGAAGGCGCCGACGGGACGCCAGCGCCGGTGACGCCGCCCACCGCCGAGGAGCTGCGCAATGAGCAGATTCGCCAAGCGCGCTGGGACCTCCCCGAGCAATATCAAGACTACCGCATCGCTCCCCACGGGCGCGTGGCCGTGTTCGCGGCCAAGCTCAGCGGCAGCTCGACCGACATCGACTACGCCCGCGCCGCCTACGAACGCGCCGAGGCCGTCATCGCGGAGCTCGATCCGGCCAGCTACAACCCCGAGATGAAGGTGCAGGTCGCTGGCGCCTACCGCAGCTTCCTGGAGGTCCGCGCGGTCGTCGGGGACGCCGTGCGCGCCACGCAGATCGCCGTCGTGATCATCCTGTTCTTGCTCATCGGGTTCTTCCGAAACCTGCGCTCCGTGTACATCGTGCTCACGCCCCTGCTCGTGGGAATCGCGTGGACACTGGGCCTCGTCGACGTGGTGTACGGCCAGCTGAACGCGCTCACCCTGTTCGTGTTCTCCATGCTGGTCGGCATGGGCATCGACTTCTCGATCCACGTGTACCGAAGGCTGCTCGATGAACGCGCGGCGGGCGCCGACTGGGAGACCGCGTCGTTCTACGCCATCTCCCGTACCGGGCGCGCGCTGGTCACCGCCACGGCGACCACGACGGTCTCGCTGCTCATGCTCAACTTCGCCTCGTTCGACGGCTTCCGCGAGTTCGGAATCGCCTGCGCGATGGGCGTTGTGCTGTGCTTGGTGAGCGCCATCCTCATCATCCCGCCGCTGGTCGCCGCCAGCGAACGCGTCAAACCCAGCAAGCCGCCCGTCCCAGGCCTCACCCCCTCCGAAGGCCCCCCGTGGCTGCTCACCGCCTGCCGCGTGGGCGCCGTCATCGTGCTGCTCGTGGGCGCACTCGGCGTGCTGCGCTCCAACCAGGTCGCGTTCGAGTACGACTTCGGCAACCTGAGCACGCCCGCGGACCCCAACCGCGTGCGCTACGGCGCCGCGCTGGGCCCCGCATCCAGCTCCGCCCCCGCCGTCATGCTCGGCGCCGACGAAGCCCAAATGCGCGAAGTACACGCGCTGCTCTCCCAACGATTCCGTGACGGCGACCCCCTCATCCGCGGCTTCGCCACCATCGTCACGCTGCTGCCAAGCGCCGAGCAACAGGCAGAACGCATGGACCAAATCGACGAGATCTACTCCGTGCTCGACCGCCGCGCGGTGCAGCGAATCGACGGCGAAGAAGGCGAGGTCATCGCAGAGCTCACGCGCCTTACAGAGGTCGAAACCTTCGGCGCAGACGACCTGCCCGACTGGTCCATGGTGCAGTTCCGTGAGCGCGACGGCAGCTTCGGCTCGCTCGGCATGCTGCACGGCTCGTACAACAAGAGCGATGCCCTCGAGGTCCGCGAATTCCAAGACGCCTACGGCAGCATCGAGGTCGAGTCCGGCACCGTCCGCGTGTCGTCCAACGGCTTCATTCTGGCCGACGTGGTGCGCTACGTGCAGGCCGACGGCCGCCACCTCGCCGCGTGGGTCACCCTGGGCCTGTTCCTGATGCTGCTCATCGACCTGCGCGACCTCAAAGCCGTGGCCGCGTGCATGTCGACCATCGGCCTCGCGGTCGCCCTCACGCTGCTCGGCATGGTGGTGTTCGACATCAAGCTCGGCCTCTACAACATCGTGGTGCTGCCCACCGTTCTAGGCGTGGGCATCGACGGCGCCATCCACCTGTATCACCGCTATCTGGAAGACGGCCCCACCAAGACGGGCGCGGTCATGCGCAGCACCGGCACGGCCGTGCTCGCCTCCTCACTCACGACCGCGGCCGGGTTCGTGGGCCTGCTCATGATCTCCCACAACGGCGTTCGCACCATCGGCGCGCTCGCCGTGGTCGGAATCCTGGCCTCGATGACGAGCGCCCTGGTGGTCGTGCCCGCGCTGGTGGGCCGCAAGCCAAGCTCCGCCGCGTAGCCCACATTCTGCTCGCGTAGACGCAACACGGCCACGTGGGGGCCGAACATGGGGCGTCTCGCTCCATCTTGCCCCCCGAAAGGCCGACAGTGCATACTCCCCCCATGAAGACGCGCGGGCAGTGGATACTCGTCTTTTCGATGCTGGCCGCAGGCTGCGCTTCGGAGCCCGGGGAACTGCGCTTTGGCACCATGTTGCTGCAAACTGTCCTGCTCCTCGCCGGCGTTTGCGGGCTCGCGCTCGTCACCCTGCGGCTCGCCGCGCGGGCCGGACTCGGCGGACGGCAGCGCCGCCCCGACGCGCGGATGGAGGTCCTCGAGGAGATCGGCGTAGGACCGCGGCAGTCCGTGCTGGCCCTGCGCGCAGGCTCCAAAGTCTGGCTCGTCGGGCGTACGCAGACAGGCCTCTCCGGCTTGGGCGAGATGTCCGAGAGCGAGTGGCAAAGCGCCGCCGCTCAGGCAAACCGCCAACCTGATGACGACGGCGTAGACCCCCGCCCCGGGGCGCCCAGCAAGTCGCCGCTGTCGTTTGCGCAGGTGCTCGCCGACGCCCGAGCCGTGGCCCCACCCGACCCGCTCGACCCGCTCGACGGACCAGACGACGGCTCCCACACCGGCAAGTCGCCGCTCGAATCGAGCGCCGTCTCCGACCCGAACGAGGTGATTCTATGAATGTCGTACCCCGCGTGGGCGCGCTCGTGAGACCCGCTGGACTCGTCGCCGTGCTGCTCGGGCTCTGCGCCATGCCCGCGGTCGCCAACGCCCAAGAGCTCGGCAGCGCCGCGACGGGGCCAAGCCCGCTGCTCACAGCGATCGGACTCGCCGTACTGGGCCTCGTCCCGTTCGTCCTGGTGGTGACCACATCCTTCGCCAAAATCGCCGTCGTGCTCTCGATTCTCCGGAGCGCGCTCGGCACGCAGAACGTGCCCCCCAACGTGGTCCTCGCCTCACTCGCCGTCATCCTGTCCGCCTACGTGATGGCCCCGGTCGCCACCCAAACGCTCGATGTGGTGGAGCCCATGCTCGAGGTCGCGGACGACGACGACCTCGCCACCTGGATGCCGCGCGTCACGCAGGCCAGTGAACCGCTCCGAGCCTTCCTACAAGCGAACTCCGGCGCAGCCGAGCTCGCGCTGTTCGCCGACCTGCGCGGACACGACCTTGGCGACGCCGCGGCCGGACAAACCCCGCCCGGACAAGCACCCACCGGACACGCGCCGACCGAGGCGCAAGCCACCATGCGCGCGCCGCTGTCGGTGGTGGTGCCGGCCTTCGCGATCACCGAACTGTCGGAGGCCTTTCAGATTGGGTTCTTGCTGTTTCTGCCCTTCCTGGTGCTCGACCTGTTCGTCGGCAGCGTCCTGCTAAGTTTGGGCATGCACATGCTCAGCCCGACCACCGTCTCCATGCCGTTCAAGCTGCTGCTGTTCGTGCTCGTGAACGGCTGGATCGTGCTGTCTCAGAGTCTGGTGCTTGGCTACAGCTACCCCGGGGGTGGCGGATGACCGCGGACGCACTCATCGAGATCGCGCAGCAGGGGCTCTACCTACTGGTTCTGCTCGTCGCCCCGCCCGTCGGCGCAGCGATGGCGGCCGGGCTCGCGGTCGGCGTGCTACAAACGGCAACGCAGATCCAAGAGCAGACGATCAGCTTCGCCGCCAAGGCTGCTGCGGTGATCGCGGCGCTGGTGTTCGCGGGGCCTTGGATCGGGCTGCAATTGCAGACGTTCACGACCACCGTGATCCAGGCCATCGCCCAAGTGGGCGCCTCGTGACGGCCTTCGCGATGGCCCCGCGCCCATGAACGGCCTGGCGCTGATCGATGGGGTCATGAGCCGCGCCGGCTGGACGCTGCTGTTACTCACCGTTCGGCTGCTGCCGTTGGTGATCCTGCTGCCGATTTTCGGCGGCATCAAGGCGAGCCCCATCGTGCGCTCCGGAGCGCTGCTGGCGCTCGCGATTGGCTTCTGGCCCGCTGAGTGGATCACGCCGATCGCGTCGTGGACAGCCATTCCGGTGCTCGCCTCGCAGTTCGCGCTCAGCCTCACCACCGCCGCCTGCGCGCTTGTGGTGTTCGAAGCGGCGCGCATGGTCGGCGCCATCGCCGACGTATCGCTGGGCCGCGGCAGCTTTGGTGCGGCGGACCCGTTGGGAGGCTCGGCAGGACCGCTCTCCACGTTCCACGCCATGCTCTTCCTGGCGGTGTTCGCGGCCAGCGGCAGTCACGTTCTGCTCCTGCGTGCGCTCGCAGACGGTATCACCGCGTTCCCGCTCGATGCCACGCTGACCGCGGCCAGCTGGGCGGCGCTCGTCGACCAGGTCATCCTCGTGTCTGGAGCGGCCATCGCCACCGCGATCGCGCTGGTACTGCCGGCGCTGGGAGTGGGCCTCATCGTCGACGTGTCGCTCGGATGGATGAACCGCGCGATGCCCAAGCTGCCCGTCGTGTTCTTGGCCATGCCCATGCGCATGGTGCTCGGCTGGATCGTGGTCGCCGGCGCGCTCGCCGTTGGAGTCCCCCACCTCGTCAACGCCGCGGTCGGCGCATTTGCAGACGCCACCGCGCTCTCGACGGAAGCGCGATGAGGGCCCAGCGATGAGCACGTCCAAAACCGAAGATCCCACGCCGCAACGCATCCGAGAACTGCGCCGCAAAGGCAACGTCGCGGTCTCTGCCGAGCTCAACAAAACTGCCGCGTTGGTTGGGGCGGTTCTCGGGCTCGCGACGGTCGCGCCTACCATGGCGGGTGGTCTCCGCGCGCTGTACGAAGCGGCGTGCGCTTCCACGCCGCCGGTCGAAGCCATGGTGCACGCGGGTACCCTGCTCTGCGCCGGCGTGATGCCCATCGCGGGAGCGGCGGCGATGTCGGCCATCGCGATGGGGGTGGTGCAAACCGGCATGCTGTTCGAGCCCGCCACCGTGCTGCCGCGGAGCGAGCGCTTTCAACTCGGCCAAGCGTGGACGTCCCGGTTCCGAGTCGACGCGCTCGTAAACGGCGCGCTCGCCCTCGGCGCCGCCCTGGTGTGTGTGCTCGCTGCCGGAGTCGGTGTCTGGCGACTGGCCGGCGAGAGCGCCGACCTGGCCACCACGGCAGGGCGCGACGGCGTCGAAGGAGTCGCCTCGGCCCTCGCGGACACGATGCTCGTGGTGGGCGGGGTCTGGCTCGGCGTCGCAGCGACCGTCGCGCTCATCGACGCCAGCTGGCAGCGAACGTCGTTCCTGCGGCGCAACCGCATGTCGCTCAAAGAGATCCGCGACGAATACAAACAGAGCGAGGGAGATCCCCAGCACAAGGCGCGCCGCAGCCGCGCCCACAAAGAGCTGCTCGCTGGCGACCTCCGTAAGTCGGTGGCGAAGGCGGACGTGGTGGTGGTCAATCCCACCCATCTGGCCATCGGCCTGCGCTACCGACCGGACGAGCTGGATGCCCCGGTCGTCACGGTCGTGGGCCGGGGTGACCAAGCGAAGGCCATCAAGCGGGAGGCGCGACGGGTCGGCATTCCTGAGTACGCCGATCGCCGCTGTGCGCGCGCGATCATCGACGTCGAGGTGGGCGAGCCGGTGCCCGACGCGATGTTTGAGGCCATCGCGGTGATCTTCCGCTGGGTGGCGTCGCTGGAGGAGCTCTCGGAGCGATAGCGGCGATTGGTGGGGGCAAAAACGAAACAACCCGAGGACCAGCCTCGGGTTGCTTCGTAGTCGTCGCGTTAGCGACTAGTTGCCTTGCTCGGCCTTCCGCTTCTCAGCGTACTCCTTGATGAGCTCTTCCTGGACGTTGCGCGGCACGGGTGCGTAGCGCGCGAACTCCATCGTGAACTCGGCCTTGCCCTGGGTGGAGGAGCGCAGGTCGTTGGAGTAGCCGAACATCTCGGAGAGGGGGACCTCTGAGTCGATGACGGTGTATCCCTGACGGGCGCTGTTACCGAGGATCATGCCGCGGCGCTTGTTGATGCCACCGAGCACGGAGCCGGAGAACTCCTCGGGGGTCTCAACTTCGACCTTCATGATGGGCTCAAGGATGACGGGCTTGGCCGCCATGTACGCTTCACGGAAGCCCATGCGCGCAGCGAGCTTGAACGCCATGTCGGAGGAGTCCACGGGGTGGAACTGACCGTCGTCGATACCGGCGCGGATGTTCACGACAGGGAAACCGATGAGGCCGCCCTTCTCCATGGCCTCTTGGAAGCCCTTGTCACAAGCGGGCTGGTACTCCTTCGGGATGACACCACCGCTGATGTTGTTGACGAACTCGTAGTGCACGTCGTCGTCGTTGCTGGGCTCGAGGAAGCCGGCAACCTTCGCGAACTGACCGGAACCACCGGTCTGCTTACGGTGCGTGTACGAGAAGTCGGAGCGCTGCGTGATGGCTTCGCGGTAGGCAACCTGCGGCTGACCGACCTCGACCTCAACGCCGTACTCACGCTTGATGCGCTCGATGTAGACCTCGAGGTGAAGCTCGCCCATACCACCGATGATGGTTTGGCCGGACTCCTCGTCACGACCGACGCGGAACGTCGGGTCTTCCTTCGAGAAGCGGTTGAGCGCCTTCGAGAAGTTCTGGAGGCCGTCCTTCTTGGTCGGCTCGACGGCGAGCGTCACAACCGCCTCGGGCACGTACATCGAGGTCATGGTGACGTCGACGGTGCCGTCGGTGAACGTATCGCCGGAGGCGCAGTCGACGCCGAAGAGCGCGACGATGTCACCAGCGACGCCCGCCTCGATGTCGTGCATCTCGTCGGAGTGCATTTGCACCAGACGTCCGACCTTGACCTTCTTTTGGTTGGCCTGGTTGTAGATGGTGTCGCCCTTGTTCAGCGTACCTTGGTAGATACGGCAGTACGTGAGCTGACCGTAGCGGCCTTCCTCAAGCTTGAACGCCAGCATGACGAGGGGCTTGTCGAAGTCCGTCTCAAGCTCGATCGCTTGCTCGTCGTTCCGCTGGTCCAGGGCCGTGTAGGTCTGGTCGAGCGGCGACGGGAGGTAGCGCGTGACGTTGTCGAGCAACGGCTGCACAGCCTTGTTCTTGTAAGCCGAACCCAGGCACACGGGCGTGAGCTTACGGGCGCTGACCACGGTGCGGAGGACCGGGTAGATCATCTCCGCCGTGACCGGCTCGCCTTCGAGGAAGACCATGGCGATGTCGTCATCGAAGTCCGCGAGGGCCTCGACGAGCTTCAGACGCTGCGACTCGACGATCTCCTTGAGGTCGTCCGGGACGGCCTCGATGCGGATGTTCTCGCCGTTGTCGCCGTCGAAGTACATGGCCTCACGCGTGATGAGGTCCACGACGCCGACGTGCTTGTCTTCCAGACCGATGGGGTGCTGGATCATGACGGAGTTGTGGCCGAGCTTCTCACGAAGCTGCTCACAGACACCGAGCGGGTCGGCGCCGGCGCGGTCGCACTTGTTCACGAACGCGATGGCCGGAACGTTGTAGCGGCGCATCTGACGGTCGACCGTGATCGACTGCGACTGCACACCAGCGACCGAGCAGAGCACCAAGACGGCACCATCGAGGACGCGCAGCGCGCGCTCGACCTCGATCGTGAAGTCAACGTGTCCGGGGGTGTCGATGATGTTGATCGCCGTGTCGCCCCAGTTGCAGTACGTCGCCGCGGACTGGATCGTGATGCCCTTCTCCTTCTCGAGCTCCATCGAGTCCATCTTCGCGCCGACGCCGTCCTTACCGCGGACGTCGTGGATCGCGTGGATCTTGCCGGTGTAAAAAAGGATGCGCTCGGTGAGCGTGGTTTTACCCGAGTCGATGTGGGCGGAGATTCCGATATTTCGGACCATCTCGCGAGGCTTGGAGTCACCCATGAGCGTTCTTTCGGTGAGGAGGGGGCTGTAAACAGAACAAGGCGTAAGGCGCGCTTCCCTAACGGTTCTTGCGCACGTTGTCACGCCCTCCCGCGCACTTTTCTCGACAACCGTGTCTTCGCGCGTCACGCGGACCCGCGCGCGCCGCTCACGCGCGCTCAGCGCCAACCGCGTGGCAACACCGATTGTATCTTTGTCGGCCCGCGAATAGCATGCGCGCCAATGCCAAAGATCGACCCGCCACGCACGGGGGCCCAAGCCACTGAGGTCAGAGCGGAACCGACCGCCTCCTCGCCGGACACCCTCGTCTCGGGCCGGACCCTCAGCGTCGCGTTCGACACCGCCGACACCCTCGCCAGCGCGGCCGCCAACCGGGCCGCCGCCCAAGGCGATCGCCGCCCAGCCCTCCTGCCCGGCACCGTCGTCGCCAACCGCTACAAGATTGGCGCCCCGCTCGGGCAAGGCGGCTTCGGCACCGTGTTCCACGCGCTCGATCGACTCTCCGGACGAACCGTGGCCGTCAAGCTGCTGCACCGGCTCGGGCAACGCAGCTACACCCTCTTCCGCCGCGAGATCGGCCTGCTCCGCATGCTACGCCTGCCCGGCGTGGTGCGGTTCATCGACGACGGCGCCCACGACGAGCGCCCGTTCCTGGTCACCGAGCCCGTCCCCGGCCGCCCGTTCCCCGGCGTCGCGCAAACGTGGGACGATCTTGAAGAGACCGTGATCGCGCTGGCCGAGGCGCTCGACCGGGTGCACGCGCACGGCGTGGTGCATCGAGACCTGAAGCCGAGCAACGTGCTTGTGACCGACGACGGGCATCCAGTGATCCTCGACTTCGGCGTGTCGCTCGCGCCAGAGATCGGGACGGAGCGGCGCGACGGCGACGCCGCTGGGACGCCCACGTACATGTCCCCCGAGCAAATGCGCAGCGAGCCCGCCACCGTGCAGAGCGATCTCTACGGGCTCGGCGTGATGCTCTACGAGGCGCTGCACGGCGGACCTGCGTTCGTGCCGGACAAGTTCGCGTCGCTGCGCGCACGAAAGGAGCGGCCGCTTCCGCTGCCTGCCAACGTACTGAACGCGCCGCCGCAAGTGGTTAGGCTGGTCATGTCGCTGTGCGCGCCGCTGCCGCTCGACCGACCGTGGAGCGCATTCGAGGTCGCCCAGACGCTGTCCAAAATCCGGCAGAGTCGCCAGCTCCGCTCTCCCACACGCACCCTGCCCACCGGAGACACGCCGGTATCGCGCGACGTGCTCGCCGCCATGTTTCACGGGCCTGAGATCGCGTTCCACCTGCCCAGCGATGCCGCCGCTGTGCTGCACGAGCGAACGGAGGGCCGGCCCGACGCGGTGCGCGCCGAGGTCGACGCCTGGGTCCGCGCAGGCCTGTGCTTCTGGCGGGACGAGCGGCTTCAGATCTCGCGCGAGTCCATCGACCGGTTGGGCAGCGGGCTCGAGGTGGTGCGGGCGGTGCGGCGGGACGCGCAGGCCACGCGACGAAACACCGACGAGCTGCCATCGGTCAGCGTGGATCTCGCCGCCGAAGCCGCGCTCGACGCAGCGGCGGTGCAAGGCGAGACCGCGCATATGAAGGGTGGCGAGACGATGATCCTGCCCAGCGTGGTGACCGCCGTTTCGAGCGGGCTGATGCCGTTTGTGGAGGACGAGCGCGTCACGCAGCTGGTGGAGCAAGCGCGGGTGGCGCGGCGCGAGGGGCGGCACGGCGTCGCACACGGCCACGCCGAAGGTGCTCTGGTGTTCGCCCGCGCTCGCGGCACGGTGCTCGGCGAGCGGCAGGCGCTGGTGGAGCTGGCCAAGCTGGCCATCGAGCGGCAGTCCGTAGAGGCCATCGACACGGCGCTTTACGAAGTGGGCCGCGCGATGCCGGCGAGCGGGACCACGCGTCGGCTCGAAGAGCTGCTACGCGCGGCGCGTTTGGTGCGGTTCGGTGATGGCGTCGCGCGCTCGTTGGAAGCGGCGCGCAGCGTGCCGGAGTTCGACGACTTGGAGCTTGAGCGGTTGCGCCGCGGACAGCTGCTGCTGGCGGTGGGCAGAGCGGAGTTGGAGGAGCACGCGCGAGTGATCGACGAGACGCTGGCGTGGGCGCGCGCGACGGGCGACGCGCAGCTCTCGGCGGTTGTCGGAGGTTGGGCCGGCTTGCTGGCGTACCGCCGCGGCGACTTCGCGGGATGCGCCGAGGCCAATCGTGTGGCGGCAGAGCACGGCGACACGCCCATCGCCCGGCTGAGCGCGCTGTCGAACGCTGCGATGGCGTGGCTTGAGGCGGGCCGATACGACGCCGTGCTCGAGGCGGGTCCTCGCGGGGTTCGCGAAGCGGCGACGTTGCGCGCGGCGCTGTTCGAGCTGCGTTTTCGACGCTTGGTCGCAGATGCCAGATACCGCAGCGGCGCGGCCTGCGCGTTGGACGAGGAGCTGCTCGAGGCTGCCAAATCGCTGGACTTCCCGAGCGAGGTTGGGCCGCTGGTGCTCACCCAAGCGGCCATCGCGTGGCGGCTCGAGGAGATGGAGCGCGCGCGAGCGCTTGCGATGTGGGCGATCGAGAGCTTCGGCGGCGCGAACGTCCCGCTGGGGGCGGCCTTGGCGGGCGCGTTGTTCGTGGCCGCGGGCGGCGCGCCGTCAGCGGAGTCGGTGCAGGGCTGGCTCTCAGAATCGGCGTCTGCCCCCGAGGCGATCCGGTACCAACTGCACGCGCTTTTGGCCGCGGGAGGTCGGGCCGAGTGTGTGCTGCCGGCGCCTCGATGGGACGCAGGCGACGACCGAGCGTTCGAAATCCTACGTGCCGACGAGTGTGTTGCGTTTTTGCGCGAAGTGGGGTGAATTCCGCCCATACGTTAATGGTACGCCGGGGGGCACTAGAGCGAGCCCGGCCGCAAATTTAGAGGCGGGGGACCCCGTCCGGAGCAACAGATGGCACCACAACTTGGCACTGGTACAATCGCCGTTTCCCGCCTGAGCGGGGGAGGCCCAATCGCGTTTATTGCCTCGCACCACAACCCGGCCGGCGGGTTCCGGGAGTTGATTGTGGCCCGGCGCGGTTCGCTGTTCGTTCCCGTGAAGGTCAGCGACCACACGCTCAGCTCGGTGCCCGGCACGTACACGCACCCCAGCAAGGCGGAGGGCGACATCGCGTCGATGCTCGGCCTGACCAAGCGCTCGCAGTCAGACCGCTGGTGGGTGACGAGCGACGCCGCGGCGCCGGTGACGTCGTTCCCCGATCCCGCAGCTTCGTTCAGCTTCATGCAGGTTGTCGCGGCCAAGGACCAGATGACGGGGGATGTGTCCGCGGTCTGGGCACAGTTCTTCAAGGCGGGCGCGGCCGGACGGCTCGACGTCACGACCCTGCTCACGCGGCCACCCGGCGCGTCTCCAGAGGTCAAGCCGGCAGACGCGCAGATCTACTCGCCCGGCTGGGTCACGGTCGGCTCCGGCGCACAGTTCGAAGGGTTCGCGAAGTCGCTCATGGGGCCTGTCGACCGCTACGTATTGAACGAGAAGATCTCCAAGATCAGCGGCGCGGTTCCGGGCGACTGGCTCTAGTTCGCGCGCCGGTTCAAGAGGGGACACCACTCGGCAGGGGCGACAGCTGGGCCCGCAACCTGGCCTCGCCGATGAACGACAACGCGCCGCTGTCCGGGAACGGCTGCACTTTGCCGCCCGGCGGCGCCAGGGAGCGCGCGATCAGCGCAGCGGTGCCTGCTGTGCGAGTGCTATCGGGCCCAGGCCTGGCCCAAGCGGGGCGCCCAACAGCAGCATCACCGCCCTCGCCGCATCGGTGACCGAGCGCACGCCGGGGCGCGGGACTCCGTCGGACGGCGCGGCTAGGTCGTTCACGTGGGCTAGCTAGATGGCGTCTTTGTGGGGTTTGGCCCCATGACGAACCACACCTGAGCGGCGAAAACGAACTGGAAAGGGAGCCGCAGCCAGAGCGCCACCGGGTGCTGCGGGAGCCCTTCCACCGGCAGCTCGATCCCGTTGAGCGCCATGTGGATGTTGGCCGGAAAAACCGCCAGCAGCAGCAACAACAGGCCCCAACCGGCCCAACGCCGAGTGCGCGGAACCAACAGCCCCACGCCGCCTAGGATCTCCGCCACGCCGCTCACCCAGACCAGCGTCAGCGGCGCCGGCAGCGCCGGAGGCATGATCGCGAGAAACACCGGCGCGTGGGTGAAGTGCATCACGCCCACGACCACAAATGCGATTGCGGTCAGGACGCGGAGGACATTTCGGATCGCCGTTCGGGGGTCGTTGGTCATACGAATTCCCTAATGGATACAAGGCGTTAACGCCACACACCCGTAACTACCAGGACAGTTTACCAAATAGATGTTCGGAAAAAGCAACTCAACACGCTGATTCACCATTGACTTGGATCAGACACGGACGCAAACAGCGAATCTCTCTTCTCGAATACCCGTTCGGAAAACCCGCATGAGAATTCCCGCCACCGTCCTTGGTTGCCTCCTCGCCGTCCCGGCAGCTGCTCAGCAGACCTTCCCAGCAGACGTCCCACCGCAAACGGAAATCGACGACACCGCCGCAGACGATAGCCACACCGACCTCGCCATCGCCGTGCGCGCCTTCGTCGAGGTGACCGACGGCGGCCTCACCGACGACGCGCTCGCCAGCGCCGCCATCGCTCGCGCGCCAGCGATGACCTCGGCTGCCTTGTCTATCGACGCCCTGCGCGCCAGCCGAAGCGAGGCCATGGTCGCCGCGTACCCAAACCTCACGCTTGAGGCGAGCTATACGCGGCTGTCGCGCATCGACACCGACGGGCTCGAGTTTGGCGGCGTCTCGCTCAGCGGGATCTTCGACCAGCCACTCAACCGCGGCTTGTTCCGCGCCACGCTGCGCCTGCCCCTCACCCAGGCGATCCTGCAGGTCCTGCCCGGCCTTGAGGCGGCGGACTTTGCGATCGAGGCCGCCGAGATTCGCACCGAGATCGTCCGGCGCCAGCTCGACCTCGAGACGCGTTTGGCGTTCTACGAATACGTGCGGATGCGCTCGCAGGCGCAGGTGGCGGACGACGCCGTCGCCCAGCTGCAGGCGCTCCGCAACGACGTCACCGCGTTGGTCGCACGTGAGCTTCGGCCGTCGGCCGACCTGGCCGAGATCGACGCCGGCATCGCCCAGGCGGACCTGGAGCGCACGCGGCTCATCGGCGGCATCGAGATCGCGCGGCGCAGCCTGGAGCGGCTCACCGGACTCACGATCCCGCCCGACGCGCCGATCGGGACCGCCGCGCTGCGCATCACGCAGGCCGGCGTCACCGACCACGCGGACGCGTTCAACGCCGCGCTCGCCCAACGCCCGGAGCTCCGAGCGCTGCGCGCCGCACAAGGCGCAAACGACGCGCAACTCCGGGTGAGCCGCGCCAACCGCTACCCCTCGCTCGACATCATCGGCACCGCCGACCTCGCCAACCCCAACGACCGCTACATCCCCGCCGAGACGGTCTTCAATGAGAGTTGGGCCGTGACTGTCGCGGCGTCGTGGAGCCCGAACCGGTTCCGCGCTTCGCAGTTCGCAGACCGTCAGATCCAAGCCGATATGGCGACGCTCGACGCCGACATCGCGGGCCTCGAAGACCAGCTGTTCATGGAGGTCAACCAAGCGCTCATCGAACGGCAGATCGCCAACGACACGCTCCGCGCAGCCACCGTCGGCGCCGACGCCGCACGCGTGGCCTACGACGCCGCCGTCATGCGTAACCGCGCCGGACTCGGCACCGCCCGCGAGGTCCTCGACGCCGAGACCGCGCTGCGGCGCGCCCAGAACTCCGTCGTGAACGCCCGCCTCCAGACCCTTGTCACCGCCATGCGCCTGCAATGGTCGCTCGGAGAATCGCTTTGATGATCACCCCCAACGTCCCTCGCCCCGCACCCGCTGTCGCGTCACCCAACCCCTCGAGCCGCATGAACCTTCGTCAGCCCCGCACCCCTCTCTTCGGCATCGCCGCCGCGTCGTTGCTCCTGTCGTTCACCAGCGCGTGTGGCCACGAAGCTGGCGGTACCGAGCTCCCGACGGCGCCACCTTCTGCGGCCGAGACGGGTCCCACGCAGGTCTCCACGCAACCGGCCGCGCAGGTCCAGATCTCGGCCACCGTGCGGGTCACGGGCAACCTGCGCCCCGTGCGTGAGGCCGACCTTGGCGCCGACGTCATCGGCCGGGTCACCGAGGTGCTCGTCGACGCCGGAGACCACGTCGAAGAAGGGCAACTGTTGCTCCGCATCAACGCGGCGCATGCCCGCGCAAATCGGGCCCAGGCCGAGGCGAGCGCGAGCGGCATCGACGCCCAGATCGCGCAGCTGGACCAGGACATCGAGCGCCTGGAGCCCCTCGTCGCTGGCGGCGTCGTCGCCGGCGCTGAGCTCGACCGACTCCGGAGCCAACGCGATACGGTGTCGGCCAACCGGCGCGCCGCGTCGGCGGCCATCCGCGCCACCAGCAGCACCCTGCCCTCGTACGAAGTCCGCGCGCCCTTCGCCGGCATCGTCGAAGACGTCGCCGCCGAGGTGGGCGAAATCGCAATCGCTGGCGGACCATCCCTGGTGCGCGTCATCGACCTGAGCACGGTCGAAGCGGAGCTCAGCGTACCGGAATCCAAGTTGGCGCTCGCCGAATCCAACCCCTCCGTGACGGGCACCACCCGCGCATACGGAGAGACGATCGGGGGCCGCGTGGTTCGAATTGGGAGCACGTTCCGCTCCGAGACCCACGCAGCTCCCGTCGTCGTGGCTTTCGACAACGCCGACGGCCGCCTTCGCGCAGGCATGTTCATCGAGGTCGAGCTGCGCTCCGGCAGCCAACGCACAGCCGTGGTGCTCGACTCCGCCCTCGTCCGCGGTAGCGCCGAAGATCGCTACACGTTCGTCGTTCAGGACGGCACCGTCGAACGCCGATCGCTGACCGTGGAGCCCATGGCCGACGGCCGATTCGAGGTGCTGACCGGCCTCGCGCCAGGCGAAGCGGTCGTGTCGGCATCGAGCGGCAACGTCTCGCAAGGCCAAGCGGTTGAAGTGGCCGCGCTCACCGAGGTGGCCCAATGAAGCTCGCAGAGATCAGCATCGCGCGGCCAGTCTTCACCACCATGGTGCTGACCGCGCTCGTGGTGTTCGGGGCCATCTCGTACACCCGCATGAACGTCGACCAGTTCCCTGAGGTCGACTTCCCCATCGTCAGCATCACCACGATCTTCGTCGGCGCGAGCCCGGAGACGATGGAGACGCAGGTGGCCGAGCCCATGGAAGAGGTGCTCGCGAGCCTCCCGGGCGTCAAAGCTGTACGCTCCAGCAACCTGGAAGGCGTGTCGCTCGTCACCGTCGAGTTCAACATCGGCGTCGACCTCGACGTGGCCGCCCAAGACGTACGCGACCGCGTCGCATCCGTGCGCGCCGACCTGCCCGACGCCATCGAGGAGCCAACCGTCGAGAAGCTCGACCTCGGCGCCATCCCGGTGGTGCAGTTGGCGGTGTCCGGACCCGACCCCACCGAGCTGCAGCGCTACGTCGAAGACGTGCTCAAGCCCACGCTCGAGCGGGCCGACGGCGTGGGCCAAGTGGAGCTGGTCGGCGGCCGTGACCGGGAAGTACAGGTCTACCTCGACACCGAAGCCATGCGCGCCATGGGCATCACGGCCCTCGAGATCGTAGGCGCGATCGGCCGGCAGAACGTGGAGATCCCAGGCGGCCGCATCGAGCGCGCCACCGACGAGATGAGCGTCCGCACAGACGCGCGTTTTGCCGGGGTCGAAGACATGCAAGCGCTGGCCATCGCCACCCGCGGCGACCGCGTGGTCACGCTCGGCGAGGTCGCGCGCATCGTGGACGGCTACGAGTCCCAGCGCTCCCGCGCGGTGCTCGACGGACAAGACGCCATCGCGGTGCTCGTACGCAAGCAGAGCGACAGCAACACGGTGGTCGCGGCGCGCTCGGTACGCGCTGAACTCGACGCCCTGCAAGCACAGGCGCCAGCCGGCGTGGAGCTCCGCTTGGTGATGGACAACTCCGTCTCCATCGAGGCGTCGATCGACACCGTCGAGTTCGACATCCTGCTCGGCGCGTTCCTCGCGATCGGCATCATCCTGTTCTTCCTGCGCGACCTCCGCGCCACGATCATCAGCGCGCTCGCGCTCCCGACGTCCGTCATCGGCACCTTCGTGTTCGTGTCGGCGATGGGCTTCACGATCAACATGATGACCACGATGGCGCTCTCGCTCTCCATCGGCATCCTGATCGACGACGCGATCGTGGTCATCGAGAACATCGTCCGGCGGCGCACGGTGCTGCACGAAGGCCCGATGGAAGCGGCGCGGAACGGCACATCAGAGATCGGCCTGGCGGTGCTCGCGACCACGCTGTCCATTGTGGCGGTGTTCGTCCCGGTGGCGTTCATGGAAGGTATGATCGGCCAGTTCTTCTACGAGTTCGGCCTGACGGTCGCGGTCGCCGTGCTCCTCTCGCTGTTCGTCTCGTTCACGCTCACCCCGATGCTCTCGGCGCGGTTCCTGGGCGAGCACAAAGAGGAGGGCCCGATCTCGGCGTTCATCGGACGTGGGTTGGGGCTGCTCGACAAGGCCTATCGCGCGTTGATTCGACTCGTGCTGCGCTTCCGCCTGGTGGCGCTCGCCGGCGCGGTGGCGGTACTGTTCGCCACGCTGTCGCTGGTCCCGAAGCTCCAGTTCGAGTTCGTTCCCATCCAGGACAAGGGCATGCTGAACGTGCGCGTGGAGCTTCCGGTCGACGCGTCTCTGGACGCCACGGCCAGCTACGCGGAGCGAATCGCCACACAGGTGCGCGGGGTTCCAGGCATCGCGACCACGTTCACCACGGTGGGCGGCGGCGCGCAGGGCCGAGTGAACGAAGCGGTCATTCTGGTGGTGTTCGACCCCGCGGCGACGCGCTCGTACCACCTGACGGACGCGATCACGTACGTGCGTGAGTTGGTGGCCCACGAGACGGGCGCGACCATCTCGGTGGAGGTGCCAGACGGCGTCGGCGCGAGCGGAAAGCAGGCGGAGCTCATGGTGGCGCTGCGCGGCGACGACCTCGAGGCGCTGGAAGCCGCCGCAACCGCGTTCGCGGACCAGCTCCGCGAGACGGGCCACTACGCGGACGTCGACACGTCGTCCCGCGCGGGCGCGCCGGAGGTGATTTTCGCCCCCGACCGCGCGGTGTCCGATAGCATGGGCATCGCAAACGAGGCGCTCGCGACGACCACCCACATCATGCTCACGGGCATGGTGGCGTCGGAGATGGACCTCGGCACGGACCGCGTGGATGTCCGCGTGATGCTGCCGGATTCAGCGCGGGCGTCCACGGACACGGTGCTGCGCGCTCAGGTACGTACGGCGGCCGGCAACCTGGTCGAGATCGCCGACGTGGCGAACGTGACACAGACGTCGGCGGCGAGCCGCATCGACCGCGAGAACCGCCAGCGCCAGGTCACGGTGTACGCGAACCTGAACGGAATCGCGCTGGGCACGGGCATGGACGAGGCGGGCGCGTTCCTGTCGAACCTGCCGGACGGCATCACCTACGCGTACACGGGAACGGCGCAGAACATGGAGGAGTCGAGCGCGGCGATGATGTTCTCGCTGCTGCTCGCGGTGGTGTGCATCTACATGATCCTGGCGTCGCAGTTTGAGAGCTTCATCCACCCGTTCACGATCATGCTGTCGCTGCCGTTCTCGCTGATCGGCGCGTTCGGTGGCCTGCTCTTGACGGACTCCGCGCTGTCGATCTTCGCGATGATCGGCATCATCATGCTGTTCGGTCTGGTGACAAAGAACGCGATCTTGTTGGTGGACTTTACGACCCAGCTAAGGAAGGCGGGCGAGGCGGTCGACCAAGCGCTTGAGAACGCTGGCGCGACGCGGCTTCAGCCGATCTTGATGACCACTGCGGCGATGGTCGGCGGTATGTTCCCGGTGGCGTTGGGGCACGGTGACGGCGGCGAGATTCGGTCTGCGATGGGAATCGTGGTGATCGGCGGCCTGCTTTCCTCTACGGTGCTCACCCTGTTTGTTGTGCCTGTGGTCTACTCGCTCGTTGAGTCGGTCCTGGCCGCGCTACGCCGCCTGACGCGTCGCTCCGCCGCGATCGCCCCATGAGTACGACAGCCCCTGCAGTTGAGCCGGATATGAGTCAATTGAGTCGCGCCGAACGACGCAAACAGAAACACGACCGCGTGCGGGAAGAGATCTGCGAAGCCGCAGCCCGCGCGTTCGCCCGAAGCGGGTACGACGGCGCAACGATGTCGCAGATCGCGCAGGAGGCGGGCTTCGCCGCACCAACGTTGTACTCGTACTTCGACGGTAAGAAGGAGATCTTCGAGGCGCTGACGGACAAGGTTCGGGTCGAGTTCTTCCACTACTTCGACGAGCCCGTTCCGGCGGGCATCACGCTGGAGCAGCACCTAGAGATCGTGCTGCAACGGCAGCTACAGTGGACGGACGAGCGCGCGGACGAGTTGAAGTGCCTGTCGGCGGAGAGCCAGGACCCGGACGACCGCCGCTCGTTTGTGTTGGAGTTCCAGCTCAAGAGCCAAAAGTTGTTCGAGCGGTACCCGGAGACGGACTTCCTGAAGGGCGTAGACTTGGAGCGCGCGGCGTTCCTCTTCTGGCTGGTGAACAACGGCTACCACGACCGGCGCTTCCGTATGGGCGTGGAGGACGTCCCCCCGAGCGCACGGGAGATCATTGCGGTATTCTCAGGCGCCTGCCGCGGCGTCGCCGCCTTCGACGCCGAAGACGCCTAGCCCGTCCTCCGCACCCGCCCGAGGGTCGTGTCCCCTGCCCGAAGGTAAGGTGAGGAGGAGCGGAGCGAGGGGTGGGAGTACGGGTGCGAGGGGCCTCAAACTGGCGCAAAACTCGGCTCGGCGAGCACAGAGGCGGCCACTCGGCCGCCTCGAGAGACACTCCCGGCGACGCAGCACGAAACGCGGACGCACCGAACCGCCACCGCGGTATCGGTACGTTGTCCCCAACTTGTGTGCGAACTCCCCGGTCGGGGCTGCCGTCAGCCGACCGCAGCCCCGGCGAAGCGACACATCCACCACGTGCCGACAGGGAACGTGACGCCGTGGTTCCCGCTACGCCACACGCCCAGCGCCTCCCGATAGCTATCGCGGAACGCCCGAAGCGCCTGAAGCGCCGCCATGCGCTCGGCCTTCATCTTGGCCGCGATCGTAGGCCGGAGCTGAAACCACTGCTCGTACGACCGTGAACGCTGTCCGAGCACCGCAGCTCTGCACCGACCGGCTCCCATCACGCTACGCCCTGCGGCCCGGCGCTCCTTTCGATGCTCCCACTCCCGCTCTCGAAGCGCCGTCTCGAACCGCTGAACATAGCCCGCTGAGTCCTCCTTGAACGCTGCCGGCACCTCGAAACGAAACGCGACCGAAGCCGGCATCGACTCGCGAAAGAAAAACTCCGGACGCGTGGCGTGAACGATCCTCCCAACATCGTCCGGGCCGATCACGATCCCAGGAAAGTCCTCCGCGCGATTCACAATGCCGGCCGCCGCCGGGTTCGCGGCGATGTACACCATCCGGTGTTCCAGGTCCGCCGCCGACTGCGGCCGAAGCAGGTGATACCCCTCGCCCGACCACAGCTTATCGTGCTTCGCCTGATAACAGTTCAGCGCCCGCGCCAGTAGCGAATGAAAGTACCGCGCAAAATCGGGCAGCCGACCGTCTCTGTCGTTCCCCAGCAGATGATAGTGCGTCGCCATCACGACCAAACCGTGCAGCTCCACCGCGTGCCGCTGCGCAGCCACCCCCAGCAGGTACATGAACAGGTTGTTTACCTCCCGGCTCGGCAGCAGCCGGAACGTTCGGGAATGCGTCCGCGAGCAAATCTCGAAGCTCGCGCCTTCTAGAATCTGACGAGGCGGGGTCATGGCGCACCAGGGCGTAAGGCCCCCTCTTTTCGGACGCGCGGAGCCAACGTTGCGTCCTTCCGATGCCCACGCTGCCGCATTCCACACCGAGCACAGCCCGGGCCCGAACCCGACCGACCTACGGCCCCCTTGCGGAGCCCGGCGGGCCGGGGATAAAGAGCGCCACCCACCGCACCCCCAAGTGGCTATGCTCGTCCTGCCCGGCGCATCCGCGCTATCCGCCTTTCGCATCACGAAGCTACTCGCCGCCCTGCGCGCGACCTCACCCAACATCGTTGGACTCAGCGCACGCTTCGTGCACCTGGCCCACCTCTCCCGAGCGCTCGCGCAGCCCGAACGAGAGGCGCTCGACCAGCTGCTGACCTACGGCCCGCGCGTGGACACCGCCGACGTCGACGGCCCGCTGTTCTTCGTCATCCCCCGCATCGGCACCATCTCGCCGTGGGCCACTAAAGCGACCGATATCGCCCACAGCTGCGGCCTGGACGCCGTGCTCCGCGTCGAGCGTGGCGTCGCCTACCGCGTGCAGTGGACCGGCAGCGAAGACATCGACGCCCCCACGCGACGCGCGATCGCCGCAGCGCTCCACGACCGAATGGTCGAGGCCGTGCTCCCCACCTTCGAGGCCGCAGCGGCGCTGTTCGAAACGCAACCGCCCCGACCGGTCGCCTTCATCGACGTGCTCACCGGCGGCGCCGACGCGCTGCAAGAAGCCAACGTCGCGCTCGGCCTCGCGCTCGCGCCCGACGAGATCACCTACCTGGTGAACCGCTTCAACCAGCTTGAGCGTAACCCCACCGACGTGGAGCTCATGATGTTCGCCCAGGCGAACTCCGAGCACTGCCGCCACAAGATCTTCAACGCCAGCTGGGACATCGACGGCAAGCGCGCCCCCAAGTCGCTGTTCTCGATGATCCGAAACACGCACGAGACCCACAACCACGGCGTGCTGTCCGCCTACCGCGACAACGCCTCCGTCATCGCTGGCTCCAAGGCGCCGCGCTTCTTCGCCGACCCCGCCACGCGCGTGTACCGCGGCGTTGAAGAAGACATCGACATTCTCATGAAGGTCGAAACGCACAACCACCCCACCGGAATCTCGCCCTTCGCTGGCGCTGCAACCGGCTCCGGCGGCGAAATCCGCGACGAAGGCGCCACCGGACGCGGCTCCAAGCCCAAGGCCGGCCTCTCAGGCTTCAGCGTCTCCAACCTCCGCATCCCCGGCTGGGAACAACCGTGGGAAGCCGAGTACGGCGTGTCCGACCGCATGGCGACCGCCCTCGAGATCATGACCGCAGGCCCCATCGGCGCCGCGTCGTTCAACAACGAGTTCGGCCGACCCAACCTGACCGGCTACTTCCGCACCTACGAGCAACAAGTCGACACCGACGAAGGACACGAGGTCCGCGGCTACCACAAGCCCATCATGATCGCCGGCGGCCTCGGCAACATCCGCCGCAGCCACGTCGAGAAGAACGCCATCCCCGACGGCGCCCCGCTCATCGCGCTCGGCGGCCCCGCCATGCTCATCGGGCTCGGCGGCGGCGCAGCCTCCTCCATGGCCACCGGAGACTCCTCCGAGGACCTCGACTTCGCCTCCGTCCAACGCTCCAACCCCGAGATCCAACGCCGCTGCCAAGAGGTCATCGACCGCTGCTGGGCGCTCGGCGACGACAACCCCATCGTCTCGATCCACGACGTCGGCGCCGGCGGCCTCTCCAACGCCTTCCCCGAGCTCGTCCACGACGCCGACCAAGGCGCAACCATCGAGCTCCGCGAGATCCCCAACGACGAGCCCGGCCTCTCCCCCATGGAGATCTGGTGCAACGAAGCGCAGGAGCGCTACGTCATCGCGCTCGACCCCGCCAAGCTCGACGTCTTCCGCGCCATCGCCGCTCGCGAACGCGCGCCCTTCGCCGTCGTCGGACACGCCACAGACGCCGAACACCTGCGCATCTCGGACCGCACCCACGGCGACAACCCCATCGATCTGCCGATGGACGTGCTCTTCGGCAAGGCGCCCAAGATGCACCGCGAAGCCCAGCACCTGACGCCGCCGCGCACCGCCGTCGACACCACCGTCGTGACGCTCGAAGAAGCCGCGCGCCGCGTGCTCCGCGCACCGACCGTCGCCAGCAAGAGCTTCCTCATCACCATCGGCGACCGCTCCGTCACCGGCCTCGTCGCGCGCGATCAAATGGTCGGCCCGTGGCAAGTCCCCGTCGCCGACGTCGCCGTGACCATGTCCGGATTCGGCACCAAGGTCGGCGAAGCGATGGCCATGGGCGAGCGCACCCCCGCCGCGCTCATCAACCCAGCCGCCTCGGCCCGCATGGCCGTCGGCGAAGCCTGCACCAACATCGCCGCAGCGGCCATCGGCGGCACCGACGCCATCCGACTCTCCGCCAACTGGATGGCCCCCGCCGGCCACCCGGGCGAAGACGCGGGCCTCTACGATATGGTCCACGCCATCGGCGAAGACCTGTGCCCCAAACTCGGCATCTGCATCCCCGTCGGCAAAGACTCGATGTCCATGCGTGCGGTCTGGGAGCAAGACGGCGAGCACCGCGCTGTGACCGCGCCGATTTCGCTCATCATCTCCGCCTTCGCGCCCGTTTCAGACGTGCGCCAGACGCTCACGCCGCAGCTCCGCACCGACTTCGGCGACACCGACCTACTGCTCGTCGACCTCGGCTTCGGCAAGAACCGCCTGGGCGGCAGCGTGTTCGCCCAGGTGACCAACCAGCTCGGAGACACCACGCCAGACGTGGACGACGCCGCCCAACTCCGCGCCTTCGTCGCCGCCGTACAGACCCTCATCCACGAGGGCAAAATCCTGGCGTACCACGACCGCTCCGACGGCGGCCTCTTCGCCACCATCACCGAGATGGCGTTCGCGGGACACTGCGGCGTGACCGTCTCCCTCGACCAGCTCGGCGATGACCTCGCCGCCGTGCTGTTCTCCGAAGAGCTCGGCGCAGTGCTCCAGGTCCGCGCCGAAGACGCCATGGCCGTGCAGGCCACCTTCCGCGACGCGGGCCTCGGCGACGCCGTGCAGGTACTCGGCACCGTGAACACGACCGACGAGATCGTGTTCGTACACAAGTTCAACACCGTGCTCAGCGCCCCCCGCGTGGACTGGCTCACCGAGTGGTCGCAGGTCTCCCACCGCATCCAGTCGCTCCGCGACAACCCGGCCAGCGCCGCCGAGGAGTTCGCGCTGCTCCAACAGCCGAACGACCCCGGAATCTCACCGCACCTCACGTTCGACCCGAGCGAAAACCCGGTCCCGCGCCCCGTGCGCGCCAACGCCCGCCCGCGCGTCGCGATCTTGCGCGAGCAGGGCGTAAACGGCCACGTCGAGATGGCGGCCGCGTTCGACGCCGCAGGGTTCGCGGCGGTCGACGTCCACATGAGCGAAATCCTGGGCGGCACGCTGTCGCTCGAGGGTTTCCGCGGCCTCGTGGCCTGCGGCGGCTTCTCCTACGGCGACGTGCTCGGCGCGGGCGAAGGCTGGGCCAAGAGCATCCTGCTCAACGACACCGCCCGCGCCGAGTTCCGCGCCTTCTTCCACCGCGAAGACACCTTCGCGCTCGGCGTGTGCAACGGCTGCCAGATGATGGCGGCGCTCAAGGAGCTCATCCCCGGCGCCGAGGCTTGGCCGCGCTTTGTGAAGAACGCGTCCGACCAGTTCGAGGCCCGCGTGTGCACCGTCGAGGTGCAGCCCTCCCCCTCGATCATGCTCAGCGGCATGGAAGGCTCGCGCATCCCGATCGCGGTCGCGCACGGCGAGGGCCGCGCGGAGGCTTGCGACGCGCCGGCACCGGCGAACCAAGCGACGCTGCGCTGGGTGGACAACCACGGCGAGACGACCCAAGCCTACCCCCTGAACCCGAACGGTTCGCCAGAAGGCCTGGCCGGCGTGACCACAACCGACGGCCGCGTGACCATCATGATGCCGCACCCGGAGCGCGTGTTCCTGACCGCGCAAAACTCATGGGCGCCCGACGACTGGGGCACCGACGGACCGTGGCTGCGCATGTTCCGAAACGCCCGCGCCTGGGTCGGCCTAGCCGGCTCCCGTCAGCGGTTGACGACGATCACGAGCAGCAGCGTCAGCGCAGCGAGAAGAAACAACACGGCGACCGCGGCGATAACCAGACCCGTGCGAGACCGTTCCGCGTTCGCAGCCGCTTCGACAGCCGCTGCACCCAGCCCGGTGCTCAAAAGCCCCGACGGCGTCGTGACCACCTTGGAGATCTCCCCGTGCAACACCCCTTCCTGATCGGCGTGCATTCGTCCCTCAACCTCCGCCAGCAGCTCCGCGGGCGTGACTTCGAGGGCAACCGTGGCTCGGCCTTTGGTATAACCACACGACGTGCAGAGCACTTCGTCGGTTTGCGGCAGCAGGGCACCGCAGCGCGGGCAATGTGGGTCCATCGAAACTTTGGCGTCCAGAACGAATGCCGCCGGAGTAACACGCACAGATTCGAAACGCTATCGAAGGCAGGCACACGTGGCTGATTGGACCGTCATCAAACTCATCCAGACCACCGCAGAACTCCTTGCAGCGCGCGGGATTGAGGCACCAAAGGTCGACGCCGAGCACCTGCTCGGACACGTGCTCGGACAGAACCGAACCTGGCTCTACATGAACGCGAATCGCCCCGTGGACGACGCAGAACGCGAGCGTTTTCGCGACCTCGTCTCGCGCCGTGCGCACGGGGAGCCCATCGCCTACATCCTCGGGACCGTCGGGTTCTGGGAGATCGAACTCGCCATCGATGAGCGCGCCCTCGTGCCCCGCCCTGAGACCGAGTTCGTGGTCGAACACGCGCTCGCGTTCTGTAACCGCTTCGACCACGAAGCCTGGCGAATGGTCGACGTCGGTACCGGCTCCGGCGCCATCGCCCTCGCCCTCGCCCACGCGCTACCGAAGAGCACCGTGCTCGCCATCGACCTCTCACCGGATGCGCTCGAGCTCGCCCGCACCAACGCGGACACCCTCGAGCTGCGCGACCGCGTCAGCTTTGTGCACGGCGATCTACTCGCGCCGCTCAAGGGCCGAGAGGCCGTCGTAGACGTGATCGTCAGCAACCCGCCGTACATCGGCGACGATGACCCCGAGCTGCAAGCCGCCGTCCGCGAACACGAACCCAGCATGGCGCTCTTCTCCGGCAAAGACGGCCTGGACGCGCTCCGCAAGCTCATCCCCGACGCCGCGCGCGCGCTCAAGCCCGGTGGTGTGTTCATCGCCGAGTTCGGGGCGCGGCAAGGGGCCGCGGTGCGCGCGCTGGCCGCTCCGCACTTCGAGGTCGTCGAGATTCATCAGGACTACGCCAAGCTCGACCGGATTCTGGTCGCCGTCAAAGCCGGCACGCTCGACGCTCCACTGAAGCCGTCCGCCGCGCCAGCCGAGGATGCGGACGAACTCGCAGAAGGCGATCCCACGGACGCGCAGACCGAGGCGTCCGACGCGTTCGTAGGCGACGGAGACGATGCGGACGACCTCGACATCAAGCAGCGGCTACTGCGCGAAGCGAACGAAGTCGGTCTGCCGGTCATCGAGATCGAAGACCTCTAGTCCGGCCGCGCATCCACGAGCAGGCGCTCGATCTTACTGAGCAGGCGCGGCAACGCAATCGGCTTGGTGTCGAAGTCGCTGAACCCGCAATCGGCTGCCGACGCGCGCTCACGCGCGGAATCTAACGAGGTGAGCGCGAGGATCGGCTTATCGCGTGTCACCGGATCGCTGCGCAGCGCCCGTGTGGTTTCCCATCCATCAAGCACCGGCATCTGCAGGTCCAAGATGATCAAGTCGGGAGCAACTTCTCGAGCGAGCGCAATCCCGGCGCGCCCGTTGGCTGCCGTGTGCACCGTGTAGCCATGACGCGCCAAGCGACGCGACAACAGGTCGCAAATGGTCTGATTGTCGTCGACGACAAGCACGATGGCAGACATGACACTCCTCTCAGGCGCCACCGTAGTTGCGTGGTCGAACGCTTGCAACCAGCCCGCTCCGCGCGACAGTAGCCTAAGCGGTCAGTCGCCTAGGCGTACTTCCACCAGCTCCAGATACCCCTCAATGCCGCCCGGAAGATCGGCGCTGTACATCAGCAACGCGAAATCGATCGGGCGGAGCTTCACCTCGCCGTCTTGGCCGAGCGCAAAGTAACGCGCCTGGGCATCGTCCCCTGCCAACCATGTGAGCGAGGGGTGGCGGCGGCGAATCTCCTCGCCGAGCAGCAGGCCAGCGGCAAGCAGCGTGGCCACAGGGCGATACTCGGTCCCATCGTCGGGCCGCGGCAGCGCGGTGATCAGCGTGGTGAGTGACTGCACAACGTCGAGCGGCGACGCGCCAAACTCCTGCAGGATGGCGTTGGCGTGCGCGACGTACGGCTCCACCTGGTCAAGCGGCAGGTCGGACGACGAGAAGCCGGCGTATAGCCGCGCCTCGAGGACGCTCCACCACGCGTCGCTGAACATATATCGCAGCGTAAACGGCGGCGACACGCCGACGAACGTGAACTGCTCGAGTTCATCGTCCCCGGGAACGAGATACAGGTGCTGCACCAGCGCATGCACGGCGGCGGGTGTCCACGGCGCGAGCCGGTCGAACACCATAACCTGGGCGGGCGAGTCGCTGGCTTCAGCGCGTACGACGATGGTCTCTCCGACAACGGAGGACGCGACGGGCACGAGTCCCTGCTCGTTGAGTAGGCGCAGCGTGGTGGCGTTTCGCGTTTCATGGTCGTGCAAACCAACAACCCCCGCGAGGTCGAGATCGACCGGCAGGGGTTGCATAGATTCAGGCGTCGCGTAGGCGACGATCACGGGCGCTTGTTTCGCTCCACACGCAGAGAGCGTGAGAGCTACGGCGATGAGGCCGAGCACGCCGTGGCGGCGGAAGATCCGCGATGGACTTCCGCCGTGGCTCACTAGTCGAGCGCGATGTACGGCAGCAGTGCGAGGTGACGCGCGCGCTTGATAGCGACGGCGAGCTCACGCTGGTACTTGGCAGACACTCCCGTGATACGGCTGGGGAGGATCTTGCCGCGCGTCGAGAGGAAACGCTTCAGCAGGGACACGTCCTTGTAGTCGATTCCCAGATCGGGATCGGCCAGGAAGGGACAAGTCTTACGCTTCTTAAATCGGGCGGAACGTCGCTTCTTCTTTGCCATGGAGACTCCTAAAGGTTCGGGCACGGACTCGAGGTCCGCCGTGGGATAGCCGAACGGGGTGCGCCGCTAGCGGCGGCGCTTCGCTATCAGGTTCAATGAACGGGTTCAATCGAAAGTCTGGAGTGAGCCGGGCCTTCGCCGCGGCTCAACCCAACTCAGCTGACGTCCTTGAGCGACTGGCCCGAGTCGCGAAGAAACGCCGAGAGGCCCTTCTTGCTAATCGTGCGCAATGCGCGCGTGGACACCCGAAGGCGGACCCAACGGCCCTGGTCCTCGAACCAGATGCGCTTCGACTGAATGTTGGGAAGTTGCACCTTCTTGGTGCGGATGTGCGAGTGCGAGACGTTCATCCCGACGTTGCGCCCTTTTCCGGTGAGCGAGCAGCGGCGTGCCATCTGTCTCCTTGGGTATGCCCCGCAGGGCTTGGCCCCGAGCGGGGCAGCGGTGGGCACTAGGGCCCTGTCCAACAGCGGACGAAAAATTGAAGATTCAGCCCGGCGGTTAAGTCGGGAGCGCGTTCCTAGGAGATCTCACGCCAACGTGTCAAGTTCAGATTCGTGTAGTTCGCCCTGGAAAACACGCCCCGCCCGCACTACATCCGGCACCATGCTCACTATCGACGAGTGGATCTTCTTCGCTATACTCTGCCTCATTATCTTTGGGGTGGGTGGCGTCCCGCGCATCGCGCGATGGCTGTTCGGTTCCGATCCGTCCACGCCAGCCTAACCCCGCACGTGATCACAACGGCGATCTCGACCGCGTGCACTGCTGCAACCCGAGCGATCCTTGGAATCCCCGCCCAAATCATCACCACTCTGGAGGGGTGCAAACCTGCTCTCCATCGATGTGGCGAATGAGCTCACCGGAGACACCGCGTTTCAGCTCGCCGACGGCCTCTCCAGGCTCGATCTCAACGACCACGACGGCGTGATCCTGCAGCTCGGCCCCCACTCACACATCGATGTGAACGGGCTGGCCGTGATCGTACGCATCTTCTCGCACCTCAAGTCGCGCCACAAACGCCTCTACGTTGCGGGCGCGCCCGATCGCATCGGCCGTGCGCTCAACAGGCTCGGACTGTCCAAGGTGCTCCGCGTCCCCGACATGGCGCACCGCGCACCCGTCGACACCGATCCCAGCCTCTCCGCCCTCACCGGACAGTTCGCGGCCGTCCCAGACTCCGCCGAGATCCACGAAGATCCGGTTGAAACGAAAATTCTACATCATACGCTGAATAACGCACCGAAGGGCCCGTCTACCCCTGTGACACGCTCCCTAACCAACGCGGATTAGCCATGAACGCCCAACGCCCCCACCTCCTGATTGCCCTCTTCGCAGTCCTCTCCTTTGGAGCGATGGGCTGCACAATCGCCGCGACACCGCACTCGCTGTCGTACGCAGGACCGGCGGTCGCCGTTCAAAGCACCCGCGTCGTGCACACCGCCCCGGCCCGCGTCTACCACTCCGGCCAGTGGCTGCACTACCGCTCCGACGGTTACTACTACCGCTCCGGTAGCACCTGGGTCGTCGCCTCCTCCGTGCCGACGCACGTGGGCCACTACCACCGCCCGGTGCACTACCGCACCACGACCCCCACGCACTACCGGACCAGCGGCCCGACCCACGTGCGAACCAGCGGCCCGACCCACGTGCGAACCAGCCGCCCGGTGCATGTGCAGCGCACCACCAGCAACCGCCGCACCTACTATCGTCGCTAACGCGGCATTCTATCGTCGCTAACGCGGCGGTCTATCGTCGCTAACGCGGCAAACGACTCTCAGGCTCCGGCCTGAAGAAACCGACAGCGTCGACCCAGGGGCCGGCGCTGTTTCGGTTTTTGCAGCATCAGTCGGCGATCACGTCGAACGCGATCCATGACGTAACGCTGGAGCCTACGGTCAGCCTAACCGCCGGTGTGGCTCCGGTCGCGGTGATGGCAGCGATGGCGCTGGAGGGTGAGCGCCACACCAAGCGGGCGGCGGCGTCGGTGCCCTCTAGTGTCGCCGACGCGGCGTCGAAGCCGATGCCATCGAGCACGACGAGCGTCTCTACATCGGCGGGCAACGTGGTGCGGTTTGCGCCGGTCAACTCGGGGCTCACCACGCTGGAAGGTGCGCCGGCCGCCACCACGCGCGGGACGAGGGCGTCGTCCGAGCGAACGACGAGCGGGCCGCTGGCGCCGAAGGGCACCGTCGCGATGCAGCGCAGCGGATCGCCCAACGAAACGCAGGCGGCGGAGCTGCTGCCCCAGTGCAGGCGCACGTCGGGCGCGGCAGCCGAGAAGCCGATGGCGACGTTCATCCCGGCGGTGTGCACGGGTGGCTCGACCTCGACGACGAGCACATCGGCCGGGACGCCCCAGACCACTGGCGCGCTGCCGACGCCGTCGACCTCGATGCGGACCACGGCGCCGCCGGCGGGCCATGGGACGAGCATCCCCTCTTCGGTGGCCGAAGCGCTCGCGATGAGCGGCGTTCCGCTGAGCAGGTCGATCACGTCGACATCGGTGTCTTCGTCGAAATCGCCGAGCACAGCGAGTCCGGAGATGCGATCCTCGATGGCGGGGATGGCGAGGACCGGCTCTTCGATGACGCCGATCTCGCGATCGCCCAAGACCAGGGAGACGGTCTGCTGTCCGGTGGGCAGCGGGCCGAACGTGACGTCGAGCGCAGCGGCGTTGACGCGGACCACCGATGTGGCCTCGATCGCGCCCCAGAACACGCGCGGCGCCTCGTCGAAACAGCACCCGAAGATCGGCAGATCGGCGCCCGACGTGAGCATCGGTCCGCCGTCGGCGCGCAGGTCTCGGATGCGCTGTATCCCTTCGAGTTCAAAGGACATCTCGGTGGCGAGTTCACCGGCAGCGGCGCGGAGCGTGAAGCGAATGTCGCCCGCAACGTCGGGTGTTCCGGAGACGACGGCGTCGGCGTCGGAGCCCTCGAGCGCGAGCCACTCCGGGCCCTCGATCAACGTCACCACGACGGCGTCGCCGTCTTCGTCGAACGCTGTCGGCGCGAAGCTCCAAACCTCTCCTACGGGGATCGTCGCGGCGGGCGAGTTCAGGAACACGGGCGCGTGGTCGACGCGGATCTCAAAGGATTGCGCGTCCACCTGGTTGTCGCCGCTCACCGCTGCGAGCTGGAACGTGGCGGTGTCGTCGCCAGCCAGCGGCGCGTCCCACGTGAGCACACCGGCGTCGTCTATAGAGGCGCCTTCGGGCCCCTCGAGCAGGACGATCTGCAGGCCTTCGGGCTCGACGGCGGCGGCGTACACAAACTGGGTTCCGGCCTCGACCCAAGTGGTCGGCGTAGAAACGAACGCGCCCTCGGTGATCTCCGCCGCGTCGTCTGCGGCGTCGTCGGCGGTGTCCGGGTCCGCGTCGGCGGTGGCATCCGAGGCGTCGGGACCAGCGTCCGTGCTCGCATCCGCGCTGGCGTCGGTATCGGCGCCAGCGTCGGCCGAGTCGGTATCGGCCAAGTCGGTGTCGGCAGGCGTGACGGGGTTGTCGTCGCCGCACCCGGCGAACGCTCCCGCGACGAGGCCGGCCGCGATGAGCCCAGAGAGCCTGCCCGCGGGCCGCTGCCGACTCATGCTTTGCCTCCGATGCGCTCCAGCACCAACGGCGTGGGGGACGGGGCTTGGTCGGCCAGCGTGATGGCGGCGGCGATGCGCGTGCAGGCGGCCGGCACGCTCGCGCGACCGTCGTGCAGGACCGCCACCAGCGGTTGGCCCGCTTCGACGCGGTCACCCGTGCGGACCAGTACTTCCAGCCCAACGCCCGGTGTCACCGCGTCCTCCTTTCTGGCGCGACCGGCGCCTAACATCACCGCGGCCCGGCCGATCTCCGCGCAGGCGAATTCGCTGACGAAGCCGGCACGCTCAGCCACCACGTCGACCCGTTCGGGGGCGCCCGGCAGCAGCGTGTAGTCGGTCAGCGAGCGGGGATCGCCGCCCTGCGCTTCCACGATCTGCTCAAAGCGCTCGAACGCGGCGCCGGAGTCGAGCAAGCCTTCCAGTCGCGTTCGCGCCGCGGCCAACGTGGCGTCCGTGCCGGCCATGACCAGCATCTCTGCAGACAGCGCCACGGTGAGCTCGCGCAGGTCCGCGGGGCCGCCGCCACGGAGCACGTCGCACGACTCGATGACCTCGAGCGCGTTGCCGACCATACGCCCCAGCGGCTGGTTCATATCGGTGATGAGCGCGACCACGTCCTTGCCGGCGGCCTGGCCGATCGACACCATGGTCTCGGCGAGTTTTCGCGCGTCGGCGGGGTCGGCCATGAAGGCGCCGGAGCCCGTTTTCACGTCCAACACGAGCCCGTCGATGCCCTCGGCGAGCTTCTTGGACATGATGGAGCTGGCGATGAGCGGGATGCACTCGACGGTCGCGGTCACGTCGCGCAGGGCGTAGAGGCGCTTGTCGGCGGGCGCGATCTCGCCGGTCTGGCCGATGAGTCCCAGGTTGAGCGTCGCCACGAGCTCGCGAAAGCGGGTGACGGTGAGGTCGGTGCGGAACCCGGGGATCGCCTCAAGCTTGTCGAGCGTGCCGCCGGTGTGGCCCAGGCCGCGGCCGGAGATCATGGGCACTTTGGCGCCCGCCGCAGCCACCAAGGGCGCGAGGATCAGCGAGATCTTGTCGCCCACGCCGCCGGTCGAGTGCTTGTCGACCTTGTAGCCAGGCATATCGGAGAAATCGAGCACGTCTCCGGAGTGCAGCATGGCGTTGGTCCAGGCGAGCAGCTCCGGCGTGGACATGCCGCGGAAGTAGATCGCCATGAGCAGCGCGGCGGCCTGGTAGTCCGGGATCGTGTCGGCGGTGTAGCCAGAGATGAACGCGTGAATCTGCTCGGGCGTGAGCGCGCCGCCGTTGCGCTTGGTGCGAAGAATGTCGGTGATCATCTGAGAGCGGGGATCGACTTGGTGCGTGCGAGACCTGCGCAACGACGACCCGTCACGCGCTGGCCGTGCCGCGCATTTGTGCGGACAGCCTGCACACAGCGTCGCACGTTGTAGGCCGAACGTCGATCGCCCGTTGACGAAAGGGGCACCGGCGGGGCAAATTGCCGCACCCTCCGCTCGGTAAACCCATGAAAAAAGCGACATCGACGCCTCGCCGACTCCTCCGGCTGGCCGCGATCGGCTTCCTCTCCATGTTCGTGCTCACCACGGTGCTCGGCTACGTCGCGACGGCGCAAGAGCCACCAGCAGCGGAGCAGATCGACGGTGCGCCTGCGGATCCGGGCGCGACGGACGGTGACGAGGCGGCTGGTGAAGCGGCCGCAGAGGATTCCGAGACGCTCACGTTGGGCGGCGAGACCGGCACCCCGGTCACCTCGCGCTTGGCGTCGTTCTTGGGCGTGTTTGGCCTGATCGGTATCGCGTGGCTGCTGTCGGCGAACCGCCGCGCGGTCGACTGGAAGCTGGTGGGCATCGGCACTGCGGTGCAGCTCGGTTTCGCGCTGCTGATCCTCAAGACCGACGCCGGCCGTGAGGTGTTCGCGGTCATGGGCGGCGTGTTCGAGAAGCTGCTGCAGTTCACCGAAGCCGGTAACGCCATGATTTTCATGAGCTATACCGACGGCAGCATCCACTCGGCGCTCAACAACTTCGCGTTCGCGATCCTGCCGACGATCATCTTCTTCTCGTCGCTGATGACGATCCTCTATCACGTGGGCGTGATGCAGCGCGTGGTCAACGTGATCGCGTGGGCGATGCAGCGCACGATGGGCACGTCGGGCTCCGAGACGCTGAGCGCGGCGGGCAACATCTTCGTGGGCCAGACCGAGGCGCCGCTGCTGGTGAAGCCGTTCGTCCCGACGATGACCAAGTCCGAGCTCATGGCGGTCATGACCGGCGGTTTCGCGACCGTCGCCGGCGGCGTCATGGCGGCGTACATCAGCTTCCTGAAGCCGTACTTTGGCAACGCGGCGGGCCACCTGATGGCGGCGTCTGTGATGTCCGCGCCGGCGGCGCTGGTCATGGCCAAGATCATGTTCCCGGAGACCGAGCAGTCGCCCACGCAGGGCGTGGTGAAGATGCAGGTCGAGAAGACCGACGCCAACGTGATCGACGCCGCCGCGCGCGGCGCGACCGAGGGCCTGTCGCTGGCGTTCAACGTGGCCGCGATGCTGCTGGCGTTCGTCGCCCTTATCGCCATGTTCAACTACATGTTCGCGCTGCCGAGCTACATGCAGCACGCGTATGCGCTCGACAGCCTGGTCGAGCAGATCGCGGCGGCGGGCGGCACCATCCCGGCCGAGCTTCGCGCCACCTGCGACCCCTCGTTCATGCTGGATACCGGCGAGTATGTGCGCGTGGCGACGGACCTGCGCGAGGGCTGCATCGACTCCATCACGGCGGCCGTCCCGAACGCGCCGAGCGTCAACGTGGCGCGCGTGTTCAGCCTAGAGTTCATCTTCGGCATCCTGTTCGCGCCGGTGGCGTTCATCATGGGTGTGCCGTGGAGTGAGGCCCGCCTCGTCGGCGAGCTGCTCGGCACCAAGATGGTGGTCAACGAGTTCGTCGGCTACCTGCGGCTCGCGGAGATCATGGGCGGCGACAACCCGCTCAGCCCGCGCTCGGCCATCATCGCGACCTACGCGCTCTGCGGGTTCGCCAACTTTGGCTCCATCGGCATCCAGATCGGCGGCATCAGCGCGCTGGCGCCGGAGCGGCGGTCGGACCTGGCCAAGCTCGGCTTGCGCGCCATGATCGCAGGCTCGCTCGCGGCATTTATGACGGCGACGATTGCCGGCATTCTGCTTTAATTCCAAACAGTTCCACACCGAACCGACGTGGCTAAGCTCTACTTTTACTACTCGGCGATGAACGCCGGAAAGAGCACCACGCTCTTGCAGTCCGCGCACAATTACCGCGAGCGCGGGATGCGTGCGCTGCTGTTCACGCCGCAGCTCGATGACCGCTACAAGGTCGGCGAGATCACATCGCGGATTGGGCTCAAAAGCGACGCGTTTGCGTTCACGCCCAACGACGATCTGCGGGACCGCATCGTGGCCGAGCACGCCGAGTCACCGGTGAGCTGCGTGCTGATCGACGAGGCACAGTTTCTGACCAAGCTGCAGGTGCTGCAGCTCACGTTGGTGGTCGATCACGCCAAGATTCCGGTGCTCTGCTACGGGCTGCGGACCGACTTCCAAGGCGAGCCGTTCGAAGGCAGCAAGTACCTGCTGGCGTGGGCCGAGGAGCTGTCGGAGATCAAGACGGTGTGTGCGACGGGCTCGAAGGCGACGATGAACGCCCGGATGGATGCGAACGGCGAGCGCGTGTTCGATGGGGCGCAGGTCGAGATCGGGCACAACTATGTGTCGATGTCGCGAAAGGCGTTCGATTTGCCGCGGGCGCTCGGCGTGGATTACCCGGTCGATTGAACGCGTTAGGGGACCGGGACGCCTAGCGCTTGGGTGCTGCGGTTCCAGACGCGGAGGCCGCCGCCGAAGGATGTGGCCCACACCTCGTCCGGGTTCGACGGGTTGAAGAACACGCGGGTGGGGTGTTCGAACGGGTACGTGCGCACGGGGGTGAAGGTGGGGGCTTCGGCGCTCAGGTTGCGCGTCTCCCACAGGCCTTGGGTCTCGGTGGTCACGTACATGTGGTCGGGGTCGCTCGGGTCGATGGTCACGGATTCGGCGCGGTACAGGTCGCTGATGCGCTGCCATGTGCGGCCGCGATCGCGGGTGCGGAACACGCCGCCGATCTCGTTGGGCGCGGCGCCCCAGTGGCTGAACACGCTCGCGTACCAGGTGTTCTGCTCGGGATCGTTCGGGTCGATGACCACGTCCTTGGTCCAACGGCGCATGTCGGAGTGTGAGCGGTCGGACCACGTCTCGCCGCCGTCGTCGGACACGAAGATGCCGGAGCTAAAGGTGAACGTCTCGCTCGGGCTGATGCGCCCGGACCAGCTGGTGACGAGGGTGCCGTCGGCCAATACCTGGACCACGTAGGGGTGACCTTCGGTGCGCAGCGGGACGGGCAGCTGGCGCCACGAAACCGTGGGATCATCGACGGCGTCGGTGACCCAGATTCCGCCCTCTCGGCGGTCGGCCAGCGAGGCGTACAGGCGGCCGGGCGCGGTGGGGTCGAGCGCAAGCCAGAGGACCGGCTCGTTTAGGTCGATGAGCTCGCTCCACGTGAGGCCACCGTCGTCCGAGAACATGATCGCGCCGTCACCTTCGTCGATGATCGCATCGGTCAGGTGGGTGGATTGGTACATGTCGTGGAGGGTCGCCGTGGCCGCGTACAGACGGCCGGACGCGGGGTTCTCGACCACGTGGTAGGTCGAGTTTTGCTCCAGGCCGGCGCTGATGCTGGAGCTCCAGTGCGTGCCGCCGTCCGTGCTCACGATGCCGCGGATGTCGCTGAAGGCGGCGAACAGCGTGGTGCGCTCGCCGTTCGCGCTCCAATGCAGCCACCACGACGAAGTGTCTTCGAGGCCCACGCCACGGTAGGCGCCATTCTTGGGGGTGGGCGCGCCGGGCGGATGTTGGCCGTCCGGATGCACGTACGCCTGCCGCCACGTGGTGCCGCCGTCGACGCTCACGTGCACAAAGCCGAGGTCGCCCATGAGCAAGCGGTTGGAGTCGGTGGGCGAGATCGCGAACGTCGTCGGCGCACCCGACCACCAGTAGTCGAGGTCGCCGCGGAAGCCGCACCAGCCGCTGGAGATGTTCTCGTTGTTGGCCGTGCGGAACGTGGACGTGAACGTGGCGCCGCCGTCTCGCGAGCGAAACACGTCCGGGGTGGAGGAGCCATCCCAGCCGCCGCCCAAGTATACCGTGTCGATGTCGTTGGCCGCCGCGCGCACGTCGTAGGCGAGGAACGCAGGGTCCAGGTCGGTGGCGATCTCGCGCCAGGCGTCATCGCCCCAGTCCAGCGTCAGCACGCCGCGATAGTGGGCGTTTTGATTCGAGCGGATGCCCGGCCACACCTGCCCCGCTTCGCGCATCACCGCCCACAGGCGGGTCACGCCGCCTTCGGTCGCGCCAGTCACGCCGCCTTCGGTCGCGCCAGTCA
>CBDUJZ010000027.1:0-42517 GCA_965367675.1 uncultured Myxococcales bacterium
GTCTCCGCCACGACCGTTTCCACGACTTCCACGGTGGGTTCCGCAGCGGCGACTTGTACGGTGGGTTCCGCAGCGGCGACTTCTGCGACTGTGTCGACCGCTTCGGCGGTGGCTTCAGCGGTTGCGACCAGCGGGGACTCGACGCCGAGCGTCGCCAGCGTCGCGGGGGTACGAGCGGCACCATCGATGAGAATCAGCAGGTCGGTGTCGTCGCTGATCACGTCGTAGAACGTCTCGGCGTGCAGGCCGATGACCAAACGCGTGACCGAGGTGACCTGGTCGTCGTAGCCCTCCACCGAGATTCCAGACACCACGCCGTTCTCGATCTCGCGGTCCGCGATCTCCGATACCGGGTGGCTGTTCGAGATGTCCACGAACAGGCGGGTCGGGGCGTCGAGCACGAACACGGAGTAGGTCGGGCTGCGGTCGCCGATCACGCGGACAACGGTGTCGTCGTCCGCTTCGACCACGACGATCTGCGAGATGTCGTTGGTGTCGTTCGCCGGATCGTCTTGGGCGTTCGCCGAGGGGGCGAGTGCGAGCGCAGCGCCCACGATGGCGAGCTTGGTGGTACGGATCATGAAGTGCCTGGGATGGGATCGGGCCTACGGTGGGGGGAACCACCGCCGCAGGAGTCTACGCTATCTTACCCCGCGCGCAACGGGCGCGCGCAGCGAGGCGACATCGAAGCGGCGTACGCGGCCTCGTGATTCCAGTACGGGGACGGTGTGTCCGGCGCAAGGCGTGAGCGTTCGTTGGAGCGCATCGCCGGCTTCAGGCGGGGCGGTTTCGCCGCTATCGACGGCAGACGTCGCGTCCGGCGCAGTCGTCATCCGCGCAGTCGGTAGCGCCGTCCCGGTCGTTGTCCTCGCCGTCGGAACACGCAAACTCGGTGTCGCCGACGGGCTCGACCCACAGCTCAAAGTTGCCCTCGCTGCGCACGTCGTACCCGTCTACGAAGATGACGTAGCTGGTGTCGGCTCGCGCCTCGAGGATGACCTCGGATTGTTGCACCCGCCCGCGGACGATGTCGTCGTTGCAGGAGCGCTCCGCACCCGCGCAGCCGTTGCGGACGTAGATCAGCGTGTCGTAGTCGGAGCCCCGCGTGTGAATCACGTGCGGTCCGTCGACGTTGGCGGTCCACAAGAACGAGAGCTCTGGCGCGCTGTTGCCGCCGCAGCTGCCGCCGTACCGGCTCGTGGCGCCCCGCGTGGTGCCGCTGGCGATGAGCCCGGTCGCGTCGCCGACCACGCGGCTGGGGCACGCGCCCGAGCACTCCGGCGTGCCGTCGCAGTCGCTGTCCTCGCAGTCCACGCGCCCGTCGCGGTCGTTGTCGCGTCCGTCGGCACAGCTGAACTCGCGCTCGGTCACGAAGCACTCCACGCGCGGGAAGCAGTCGGGGTCCGCGCAGTCCGTCAGGTCGTCGCCGTCGTTGTCGTCGCCGTCATCGCAGACGAACTCGAAGGCCTCGCACTCAGGCGTGCCTAGGCAGTCGGGGTCGTCGCAGTCGGTCAGTCCGTCGCGGTCGTTGTCGCGGCGGTCGGTGCACTCCAACTCTACGCACTCGGGGTCGCCCTCGCAGTCGCCGTCTTCGCAGTCGGTCAGACCGTCTCGGTCGTTGTCCTCGCCGTCCTCGCAGGAGGTCTCGTTGGGGGGCACAAAGCACACCGGGTCGCCGGCGCAGTCGGTGTCGTCGCAGTCCGTGGCTCCGTCGGCGTCGTCGTCGAAGCCGTTGCCGCACAAACGCTCGGATTGGCACTCTGGGAGGTCGCGACAGTCGGAGTCCGCGCAGTCGCGGAAGCCGTCGAAGTCGTTGTCGCGGCGGTCGGAACACTGGGTCTCCACGCAGACGCCGGCGTCGATGCAGTCGCGGTCGTCGCAGTCCGCTGCGCCGTCGCGGTCGTCGTCTCGGCCGTTGAAGCAGTCCGTTTCGGTGGCGTCTTCACACGCCGGATGGCCCACGCAGTCGTCGTCGAAGCAGTCGACGCGCCCGTCGCGGTCGTCGTCTCGGCCGTTGGTGCAGTTCTCGGAGCCGCACCCGGGGGTGCCCGCGCAGTCGGGGTCCTCGCAGTCCGTCAGGTCGTCGGCGTCGTTGTCTCGGCCGTCGAAGCAGTCGAATTCGACGCAGACCCCTTGCACGGCACAGTCCTCGTCTTCGCAGTCAATGCGGCCGTCGGCGTCGTTGTCTCGGCCGTCGAAGCAGTCGGATTCGAAGCAGACACCTTGTTCGAGGCAGTCGTTATCCTCGCAATCCACCCGGCCATCGTTGTCGTTATCGACACCGTCGAAGCAGTCGTTCTCGAACGGGAACTCGCAGATGCCCGGGAGGTTTCGGCACTCGTCATCGTCGCAGTCGATTTGCCCGTCGCGGTCATTGTCGATGCCGTCGTCGCACACCTCGCGCGATACGGGGGCGCAGTCGCGCGTGCCGTCGCAGTCGCGGTCGTCGCAGTCGATTTGCCCGTCGTCGTCGTCGTCGATGCCGTTCGCGCAGTCGGTTTCGGGGGGCGTTCGGCAGCTCAGCGATCCGATGCAGGCCACGTCGTCGCAGTCCACGTCGCCGTTGTCGTTGTTGTCGATTCCGTCGGTGCAATCCTCAGCTTGCTCCGCGAAGTAGATGTTGAGTTGGAATTCGCCTTCGCGTCCGCCGATCCCGTCGACGACGATCCCGAAGGGCTGGTCCGCTTGGGCGGTGAAGGTGACTGCGCTGGGATCGCCGGATCCGCAGAGTACGTCGGTGCCAATGCAGCCTCGTGCGTCGTCGATGAACGGGATGACCGATACGACGGCGGCGAACTCGGAGCCGGCCGATGAGACGATGAACTGCCCCGCGGCGGGGGCCCGCCAGTAGTACTCGGCGTCCGCCGCTCCGGTGCCTCCGCAAGTGTCCCAGTCGCTGTCGCCGACGGTGCGGCCGGTCACGACGGCGTCGCCGGTCCGTCCGCCCAAATCGAGCAGCTCGCAGGTGACGACTTTGGTGCCCGTGTCCGCCCCGACGCCGACGTCCGGCCCGGACAGCTGTTGCACGTCGGTGCGGCTGCCGCAGGCGGTGAGGAGGAGGGCGAGAGGGAGGAGGTGGAGTGTGCGCTTCATGCCCGACTGGGAAGGTGGGGCGGCCGGGGACGGCCGCGTAGCATACGTATCGAGCGTTCAGTCGGGAATCAATGGCCCGACGCCCCGAACGCGCTGGTGCCGCGCGTTGTGTCAGGCCCGGGTTCCGGCTAGTCCTAACGCGCTCCCCCGATTGTTCAGGGCTGTTCGCGACGCTTCGCCGCGAGACTCCCGATGCTCGACGCGCCTAACGTCATGATTGTTTTGTGTAATTTGCCAGCCCGACTGCTCGCTGTTGTCGCCTTGGTCGGCGTCCTTTCCGGCTGCGGTGACGAAGACCCGGCGCCCGCGGACACGGGCCAGTCCGAGGACGTCGCCGAAGACGTTGCGACCGACGTCGTCGAGGTGGGGACCGACGCGGAAGCCGACACAGACGCCGGCGTGGATGCCGCCACCGACACCCCGTCCGATACCGCGACGGACGTGGGCCAAGACGTGGACGAGCCCGACGTTGCGGACACCACCGACGTCGCCGACGTCCAAATCGACGTGGAGGATGTGACTCCCGACGTGGTCGACGTCGCGCCCGACATTCCGGATACGACCGTCGACGCTGATGCGGACACCACCGATGTCGACGCCGCCGACGCCGCCGATGTCACGGTGCCGGTGTGTGGAGACGGACACGTTACGGGCGACGAAGAGTGCGACGACCAGAACGACGACGAGTCCGACGAGTGCCTGTCCGACTGCCGGCTTTCACGCTGCGGCGATGGCATCGTCAACCAGACCTACGGCTCCCAGACCTTTGTGCATCCGCGGATCGCCGACCCGCTCGGCGTGACGGCGTACGTGTGTGACGACGGCGGCGCATGCCCCGCCGACTCCGGCCCGACGCGTTGCGATGTGTCCGACCTCCCGAACGCCGCCGAGCACGGCTTCTGCGCTGCGCTGCGCTACGAGCGCGCCACGTTCGTCGAGTGGGGCGATGGCCTTGGGGCCGGCGACGCGATCATGCACCACGCGTACAACTGGGAGTGCTTCGAGTACGTCTGCTCCGCCGGTCGCTTCGGGTCGTACGCGAGCGATTGTGGCGCGGGCGAGATGCTCAAAGAGGTGACCTGCGTCGGCGTCGTGCAAGAGGAGTGCGACGATGGCGAAGCGAACGAAAACGCTCCGGACGCGTGCCGCACCGACTGCACCGCGCCGCGCTGCGGTGATGGGCTCATCGATTCGGGCGAGCAGTGCGACGACGGCGGGGCGTTTAACCTCGATTTGCCGGACTTCTGCCGTTCCAATTGCCGATTGCCAGCCTGTGGCGACGGCATCCTCGATGGCGGCGAGACGTGTGATGAAGGCGAAGAAAACGGAAACGCGCCCGACGCGTGCCGGATGACGTGCCAGGTCGCTTCTTGCGGCGACGGCGTCGTGGATTCGGGCGAGCAGTGCGACGACGGGAACTCGGTTCAGGACGACGGCTGTAGCAACATTTGTGTGCTGCCTGGCTGCGGCGACGGTGTCGTTCAAGCGGTGACAGGCGAGCAGTGCGATGACGGCAACTCCGTGCCGGATGATGGATGCACCAACACCTGCACCACGCCCCGATGCGGCGACGGGATCACCAACGGCACCGATGCGTGCGACGACGCCAACGACTCGGACGCCGACGGCTGTTTGAACAGCTGCGAGCTACCCGAATGCGGCGACGGCGTGGTGAGCGAGTACCGGCAGACGGAGATTTTCCGGAGCCCGGTGGTCGTGGGGCCGACGGGCGCCATCGGTCGTGTGTGCGACCAGGGCGCGAGCTGCCGCGGGCTGCGGTGCGACGTGAGCCCCAACCCGAACGCCGCTGAGCACGGCATCTGCGAAGCGCTGGGTTACGACCGCGCGGAGTGGGTGTCCTGGGGCGGAGGTGAGGGCGAAGACGACGTCGAGATGCCTCACGTGAACAACTGGCGCTGCTCCGACTACGACTGCGTGGCGTCCTCGTCGACGACCGACTCCGACAACTGCGACGCCAATCAAATGCTGCGCGAGATCAAATGCGTGGGCGTCATCGGCGAGGAGTGCGACGAAGGCGCGAACAACTCAGACCTGCATGGCGGCGAGTGCCGCACCAACTGCCGGCGCCCGTATTGTGGCGACTCGATCATCAACACCGAGTTGGGCGAAGAGTGCGACGACGCGAACCTTGAGAACGGGGACGGCTGCTCGAACAACTGCCTGCGTCCTCAATGCGGCGACGGCGTGTGGCAGGTCGGAGAAGACTGCGATGATGGCAACCTGATCGAGTCCGACATGTGCAAGTCGGATTGCACGTTCGCGGTATGCGGCGATGGCGTGGTGGCCGAGTGGGAGCAGTGTGACGAAGGCGGGCTCAACAGCGACGCGCCCGACGCGCTCTGCCGCCCCGACTGCACCGGCTCGCGGTGCGGCGACGCGGTCGTGGACCTGGGCGAAGCCTGCGACGACGGCAACGGATACAACCGCGACGCCTGCCTCGATACCTGTGAAGAGGCCGAGTGCGGAGATGGCGTTCGTCAGCGCGCGGCCGGTGAAGAGTGCGACGATGGGAACCAGGTCGACGGCGATGGCTGCGACACCACGTGCTTGAACGAAGCCGGTCACGCCGAGGGGCACGTCGTGTTCATCGGCGCCGAGTTCTCCACCACGAGCACGGACATCGACTTCTTGGTGGGCAACGCCGCGTTGGAGCTGTCTGACGTCGCGGGCGAGACGCTTCGCGTGGTCGGTTACGACGAGTTCGCGAACCTGCGGGAGCCCGGTGACGCGTTCAACGTGGACCGCGCGATTCGCACGGTGGCGTCCATTCGCGACCGGTCGGTGGAGATCACGCGAGTGAGCGAGAGCGCGCTGATCGCGGCGGCGCTCGACGACTGCGACGTGTTCGTGATGTACGAGCCGGAGCGCGGCAACTCGACCGCGTTCACGACGATGGGCGAGCAGCTGTCCGGGCCGCTGCAGGCGTTCTTGTCCCGCGGCGGCGTCATCATCTTGGCGGAGTCGAGCTCACACGGTTGGCGCGCGCTGAAAGCGGCCGGTGTGCTCGACATCTCGCTGCAGGGCTACGCTTCGGGTCCTATGAACGTGGTGTACCCGGCGGATCCGCTGCTCATGGACGTGACGAACCCTTACGCCTCCATCGGCGGACCTGGGTTCGCGCAGCTCGAAGAGGGCGCGGCAGGCGAAGTGCTCGCGACGGACCGCAATGGCCGGCCCGTGCTCATCTACCGAGCCTGGTAGCATCCGATCGCGCGCCGTTCATCGTGCGCGCGTCCCGGATGATTCGAACGGGGTCGGTGACTACGCGAAGTACGGGTTGTCGCCGGCTTCGTGGTCCGTCACGTCGACCACGTCGGTGATCTCGGGGAACTCTTCTTTGATCAGCCGGTCGATGCCGTTTTTGAGCGTGGCGTTGGACGCCGAGCAGCCTTGGCAGCCGCCGGAGAACCGGATGAAGACCTTGTTGTTGACGAAATCCTCGAAGTGCACCTTGCCGCCGTGGCTAGCGACCGCGGGGTTGATGAGTTCTTCGATGACCTGAACAATTTGTCGACGCATGGATTTGCCTCAGCGGGGGGTCCGGCCTCTTTGCGACTTGCCGCCCTACAGGTCAACCCTTCAGGCGTGCGAAGCCCATCGCGACGGTTTATCGGTGTCGACCACGAGGACGGCGTCGCCTGTGACGGGCGCGATGGCGAAGGGGAGACCGCCCGGTCCGAGGATCGCCGACTCCCCGCGAAACGGCACGCCCGCGTCTTGGCCCCAGCGGTTCGCGCCCACGAACCAGCCGCGCCATCGCGACATGCGCCACGCCCAATAGGCCGGGACGAAGGAGCCCTGGTCGAGCCAGTTGCTGCAGAACGCGACCACGGAGGGGTGGGCGGTGCGGCAGAAGTCGGTGAAGCCGTCGTCGTTGAGGTCCATGCAGATGGCGGGCGCCACGGTGCCCACGCCGGGGACGTCGAACATGGCGCGCTGCGTGCCGGGCGTCGCCCAAGACTCATCGAGCTCGAAGAGCAGCACCTTGCGGTACACGCTGAGCAGCTTTCCGTCGGGGCCGATGGTCAGGCAGGAGTTGTACAGCACGTCTCCGCAGCGTTCCGCGAAGCCGACTGTCGCGGTGGCGCCGAACGCCGCGCAGAGCGCCGACACCGCATGAAACGTGGCGCCGTCGGCGGTCTCTGCCAGGTCCGCGAGCTGTTCGGGGCTGGTGAACACGTAGCCGGTCGTGGCCATCTCGGGGCAAACGACGAGGTCGGCGCCGCGCTCCATGGCCTCGCGAATGAGTGCACACAAGGCGGGGCGCGCGAGGTCCGGTCGCGCTTTGGGCGGCGCGAACTGGACCGCGGCGAGCTTCACGGTGCGCCGGAGGCGGGTGCCTCGGTGAGCTTCAGGAACGCGTCCTCAAGCGAGGTGCCCTGACGAACTTCGAGGATCGGTACGCCGGCCTGTAGCAGTACGCCGAGCGCGGCGGCGGTGACCTCGGCGGGGTCGCGGCCGGCCGGGAATCGAACCTCGATGTGCATGTCAGGCGAGACGGCGATCGTCCCCGCTCCGAACGTTTGTTCCAGCGCGGCGACGGGTACGTTGGCGCCGGGCCGAGACACGATCACGAGCAGTTCGCCTTGTGCGGTTAGGTCGCCGATACGGCCGGATGCCGTGAGGTGGCCATGGTCGAGGATGGCGCCGTGCGTACAGATGGACTGAATCTCGGCGAGGTTGTGGCTGGAGACGACCACGGTCGCGGCGGGGGCGAGGCGCTGGATGATGTCGCGAATGGTGTGCGCGTTCTTGGGGTCGAGGCCGGCGGTGGGCTCGTCGAGGAATACGACTTCGGGCTTGCCGACGAGGGCTTGGGCGATGCCGGCGCGCTTGGCCATTCCGTGCGAGAGCTGGTTGCCTCGTTTGGAGCGCGCGTCCTGCAGGCCGACGATCGCGAGCACGCGGTCAGCCTCGGTCCGGGCCGCGCTGCCGCTCATTCCGCGCATGCGTGCGAAGTGGGCGAGCTGATGGCGGATGGGCATCGAGCGCGGGAACTGTGCGTCCTGGGGGAGGGCGGTCACGCGGCCGTTCAGCCGGTGCAGCTGATTGCACGGCGTTCCGAGCACGGTGGCGGTGCCGGACGTTGGCTGCAGCCAGCCGCACAACATGCCGAACGTGGTGCTTTTGCCGGCGCCGTTGGGGCCGAGCAGCCCGAACACGGAACCGGTGGGGACGGACAGGTCGAGTCCGTTGAGCGCGACCATGCTGCCGTACGTTTTCCGGAGCCCGCGAATCTCGATGGCGTGGGTCACAGGTCCCTCCGTTGTACGCTGAGGATGGTCAGGCCGAGGAAGAGGGCGGCGATGGCGCTGTAGCCGCCCGCGCTGAACAGGAGCGAGCCGCCGAGCTCGCGCCACAGGCCGTGCTCGTAGAAGTGCGGGCTGATGAACCGGAGGAAGCCGAGCAGCGACATCGGGAAGGTATCGGACATCGCGCCGGACTCGAGGAGGCGGAACGGCAGGCCGGCGAGGCGCAGCAGGAACATGAGGCCGAACGACATCACGAGGGCCGCGATGGGCTGGATGGAGCGGCTGGAGCAGAACAACGAGAGGCCGACGTACGCGGCCACGTAGGGCAGGAGCACGGCGGCGCACCATCCGCCGGTGGTGACGGCCTGCACGGCGCCCATCGAGTCGGTGAGCAGCCACGCGCTGGTGAACACGGACACGGAGCACAGCGCCGTGATCGCGCCGATGATGACCACCTGCGCGATGAACTTCGATGTCACGATCGAGGCGCGCGAGGCGCCTAGGGAGTCGTAACAGAGTACGCGGTCACGCAGGCTCGTGCTCAGCCTGTCGAACGTCGAGAAAACGATCAGGAAGGGCAGGAAGAGCAGCGAGAAGAAGAAGAAGATGCCCGCCGACATGCTCGTCCGCAGGGCCGGCGCGATGGTGGCCGGCTCCATGCCGAACTCTTCCAGCGCGGTGTCGATCATCTCGTCGGCGCGCTCGGCGTACTGGGCGCGGAGCACCTCAGGGTCGATGTCAGCGCGCTCCGAGAGCTCGGCGATGATGCGCGTCTCGGCCTCCGCGATCTGGTGGTTCACGATGGCGCCGCCGATGAGCGCGCACGCCAGATACAGAACGACCAGCACGAGCACGCGGCGGGTTCGAAGCGCCGACTCAAGCTCGTGACGAATGAGTTCACTCAAGCGCCCCATGGTCCCCCGGAGGAATCGACGTGCGGCCACATGCGGCCGAGTGGCGACGTGACGTCGCGCGGAATTGAGCAGCTACCCATCTGTCGCGTCCTAGCTTTGGCGAGGGCGGCGACGGAGCGGCCCTAGCGCAGTTCGATCAACGTTCCGTCCCAGTCGTGACTGGGGTCGCGTACGAGCGACACGCGTCCGGCGTGCGGGCCGGTGACGTCGGCGAGGAGCCAACCGTCGGCAACGCGCGCGCGCTTCATACGAATCGAACAATCGGAGGTGAACTCTGTCCAGTCAAGCATGGGGACCTTGTGGTGTGTTGGAGTACATTGTCTCCCCTGGACCTACCGTGAGCAAATTTCTGATCATTATTTTCGAAGAAGGATCTTTTTGTCTCTCCGCGGCTTGGGTTCTTGTGGCGAAGGGGGCGGAGCGGAGCGGGTTGTCGAACTGAATTGGCGCGCCGCGAACGAACTTTGGAGTTCAATCGCCAACGCTGGTATGCGCATACCTTCTGTCTTGGAATCCCTCCTAGAGGTCCTCATGTTCGCTCGTATCTCCACGCTGGCTCTTGCCGGAATCGCCCTCGGCGCACTCACTGGCTGCAACGCCGACGAAGGCCCGTTTGGCCCGGCTGTCGTTGTCGACACCCAAGTGCTCTCAAGCGCGCAGATCACGGCGGGTGTCGAGGTGGCGTCTGGAATCGTGGGAACCCGCAACGGGTCGGATAGCCCGGCGGCGTTCGCGGCGCTCGGTACCATCCCGCGCTCGGTACTCGGCTCGCTCGACCTGTACCAAGTCGCGCCCGGCGGTCGGACCACGCTCTCGCTCGACCTTAACGGCGACGACGTACCGGAAGACCTGAAGGTGTTTTTGATCTCCAACGGGCCGACGCTGCTGGCGTGGGAGACTGGAAATCACTGCTTCTTGGCTTACGAGGCCGCTGGCGTGCAGTGGTATATCGACACTACCTGCGGGACCGACGGCGGGCTGATCTGCTCGTACGGCAGCGCCGCCGAGTGCGTGTTCTGCGACGCCGAGAACTGCTCGGAGTGTGAGTTCGACGGTACAGACTCCGAGCGGGTCACGTGCGTTGAGATCGTGGAGCCCGAGCCTGAGCCGGTTCCGGACGTGTCGGTAGATGCCGGCGAGGACGTCAGCGAAGACACGGGCACGGTCGATGAAGATACGGGCTCGGTAGATATCGGTGTGGGCGATGACGCTGGCTCGGAAGACGCCGGCTCGCCCGACGTGAGCGTCGACGCGGGATCCGCCTCCGGTGCTTGCGAGAGCGCGTGCATGTCCGAGCCCGACGCCGTGTGCTGCACCTCCTGTGGATGCGGCGCGCAGGACTGCCTGCCGCAGTGCGCGAGCCCGTTCGTCTGGGATTGCGAGGTGGAGTGCTGCTTCAACTACGAGACCTTCGAGTGCGAGTAGGAGCAACCCGATGAGCTCCGACGAGGACGTTCAAACACTCGCGCGAATTGACGTAACGCGGCCGAGCGCCGCCGATTCCACCAGCGTGCCGTCGCAGATTCTGAGCGTCACGCGGGTCACGCTGCCATCGTTCGAGGTGGTCTATCGCGACCGCGCCGGTGCGCTTGAGCACGGCCAGATCCTGCTCAAGGACAGCGCGATTCGCATCGACTGGAACATCGACGAACGCGACGGCACCGAGGTGGTGCTGGAGCTGTCGGTGGTCGAGCTACCGTTTTCCGTGACGCTGCTCTTCCGCATCGTCGGCTCCGGGCCGGGCCACACCTTGTTGGAGTGGTGGGCGCGCCGGCAGACGGACCCGCAGCTCTTGGAACTGTGGATTAGCGCGCTGCAGGCCAGCGAGCCGACCCAACAGGGAACCGTCGTCAACGGCGTGACCTCAGAGGACGTGCAGGCGGCGATGGAGATCTATCGCCGCGTGCTCGCCTCGAGCCCGTTCGACATTCTCGGGCTGCACTGGACGGCGGACGCGATTCTCGTCGAAGAGGCGCGTTCGACGCTGTTGGATGATTTCGCGCAACGGCTGGCGTCCTGTGGCCAGGACGAGTCGGTCGCGCGCTACCTGCTGCCGAGCGCGGAGCGGGTCGAGATGGCCGCGAAGATTCTGTCGTCGCTCGAAGGTCGGCGTCGCGTGCGCGAGCAGATCGTGCCGGAGAAGGAGCGCGGGAACGCGCATCACCAGGCGCAGTTCCTGTTGCAGATGGCCGAGCGGAACGGGCAGCCAGCGGCGGCCAATCGCGCGCGCGCCATGCTGAACGAGTTGTCCTAGCGCTTCGCGCGCTGGGAGAGGGGATCTGTGGCCCCACCGCATGAGCGCGGTGGGGCCCCACCGCGTGAGCGTGGTGGGGCTACCGCAGCAACATTGCTGCCACGGTAGCCACGTCGCGGGCCGCTAGGGCTGCAGGGCGATGTTACCGAACGTACCGTCGGCGCCGGTGCTGCCGGCGTTGACCGGCGCGGACGATGTTCCGCCCGGGCCGCCTTCGCCGCTGGTCACGTCGCTGTTTGGCAGCGCGAAGTTGTTCTGGCTCGCGTAGCTGGGGGTGACCCCGCCGGTCCCTGCGACGAAGATATCGAACGACGCTCCGCCTGCACCGCCGCCCGCGCCGCCGCCGTGGCCACCGCGTCCTCCGGTTCCGCCGTCGCCGCCGGAGAAGATGCAGAAGTCGTAGGTGCGGTCGGTGCCGCCGCCCGAGCGGGTCGGTCCGCCTTCGGCTCCGGCGCCCGGGTCTCCGCCCGCGCCGCCGCCGCCGCCACGTCCGCCGGTACCACCGCTACCGCGGTAGAGGGTGTTTCCGGAGATGACCGGCACGACCGCGTCGGAGGCTGGGGGCGTGGTCCAGGTGATGAAGATGGGGAACGAGCCGCCGCCCGCGCTGCCGCCGGTGCCAGCGGCTCCGGCGCAGCCGCCCGAACCGCCGCCGCCGCCGGAGGCGCCTTGGTAGAGGGTGTCGTTGTAGTCTTCGGCGTCCACGCCGCCGCCCGCGCCGCCACCGCCGCCGCCGGCGCCGTGGTCACCATGCGATGCTGCCGCGCCGTCGGCGCCGCGCCACTGACCTCCGACGATGGACGCCGTTGTCGGTCCGCCCGCGCCGCCTGAACCGTCGACTCCCGGCTGTCCGGCCAGGCCGGTACCGCCCTCGGACGCTCCGTCGGGTGCGAAGCACGTGCTGCCGCTGCCCAAGTACGCTTCGCCACCCGCGCCGCCCGCTCCTGGAGCCGCGCCGCTGCCGGTGTTTCCGTTTTGGGAGGGCGCGTCGTACACCGGGCATCCGGCTCCGCCGCCGGTGCCGCCGTTGACGTTGGTTGAACCGCCCCACGGGTTGGAGCAGGTGCGCGCTCCGGGCCCGCCGCCGGCGTTGGCGCCTGTGCAGTCGCCCGCGTCGGACCAGTAGACGCGCGGGGAGCCTGCGTTGCCATTCACGCCGTTGCTGCCGCCGGTGCCGTTGGCTCCCGACGCGCCCACGCCGCCGTTGGCGGAGAAGATGCGGTTGTTGGCCACTTGGAGGTTCTGGTTCGCGTCCCGCACGTACACGCCGATGCTGTTTCCGCCACCGTTGCGGCCGGGCGCCGCGGTGATGGTGAAGCCGCTGAGCTCGGTCGTGCTCGTGATCGATTCGGCGCGCACCGCGGCGTTATCCAGCGCGGTGTTCTGACCGGCGATCGCCGTCACGTTGACGGACGGGCTTCGCAGCCAGTTCACGGAGTTGTGTCCGCCGAGCAGGCTCACGCCGTCGACCATGTCGATGTTCTCGCTGAACAGGCCGTCGGAGACGCGAACGCGGTCGAAGCCGCCGGGCGCCGCGCGTGAGGCGATGGCGAATCCGATGGTGGCGCAGGGCGCGTCGAACGTGCCGCAGGTGCCGTTGTCCACACCGCCGTTCTCCATGGTCGATACGTAGATCGCGCCGCTGTCCGGCGTGAACTCGCAACCGTTGGAAGGGTCGGCGTCGAGGTCAAAGTAGCCGTCCACGCAGTCATAGTCGCAGCTGGCGACCATGGTGAACACGGAGCAGACCGGCACCACGTTGTAGGCCGCAGGGCCGCCGTCCCAGAGGCCGGCGCAGTTTACGCCGCAGCCGCCGCAGTGCTCTTCGCTGGCGTAGAGCGCGCCCGTACGGAAGTCCTCATCGATGCTGCCGTCGCAGTCGTCGTCGATGTAGTCGCAGCTGGTCTCGTTGGTGGACGGCGGGTCGGGGACCTCGGCGTCGCAGCTTGCCGAGGTGGGGCTGTCGCAGACGACAACGCCCGCCGCGCGGCACACGCCGGCGCCGGCGGTGCAGCTGGTGCCCACGCTCGGGAAGGCCTCGTCGGTGTCGCCGTCGCAGTCGTTGTCCAGGCCGTCGCAGAGCTCTTCGCTCCCGGCTCCCGGTGCGGCAGAGCAGGTGAGGGGGCCAGCGGGGTTGCCCGCGTTGCACGAGAGCACGCCCGCGTTGCGGCACACGCCTTCGCCGACCGTGCAGACCGTGCCTGCGCCAGCCCACTGCGGGTCTTCGTCGGTGTCGCCATCGCAGTCGTTGTCGACGCCGTCGCACACCTCGGCGGTGCCTTCCGGGACGACCGCGTCGCACACGAGCGGGCCCATGGGGTCAGAGGGGTTACACGACTGCAGGCCGGCGGTGCGGCAGGCGCCTTCGCCGTCGAAGCAGATGGTGCCGCGATCGCTCCAGAGGGCGCCGTCGTCGACGACCCCGTTACAATCGTTGTCGATGCCGTCGCAGATCTCCATGGTGCCTTCGATGACCTCGGCGCCGCAGACCGGCGGTCCGCTGGGGTCGCCCGCATCGCAGACAAAGACGCCGGCGGAGCGGCAGGCGCCTTGGCCGGTGAAGCAGCCGCGCGCGAGCTGCGACCACATCGCGCCGTTGTCGATCTCGCCGTTGCAGTCGTTGTCCAAGCCGTCGCAGACCTCGGCAGCGGGAATGTTCGTGGCCTCACAGACCAGCGCTCCGTCCATGCACACCGACTGTCCGGCGGCGCAGATTCCGGGCTGGCCGGTGGTGCAGGCGACACCGCCTTCGGGGTTGCCCTCGTCGATCTCGCCGTCGCAGTCGTTGTCGATGCCATCGCAGCGCTCGATGCTCGGCAGCACTTGGTCGGCGCAGCCGCTCCAACCGCCGAACGCGCAGGTCTGGGCGCCGCTGCGGCACACGCCGACGTCGAGCGTCTCGGGGCGTCCGTCGTAGCAGCCGCGCTCGAGTGCGTCGCCGCTCTCGTCCTCGTCCACGATGCCGTCGCAGTCGTTGTCGAACGCGTCGCAGGTCTCGGGCGCGGGATCGTAGTCGGGGAGGCACTCCGTGCCTTCGTCGGCGCCGCAGGCCGTGCGGCCAAACGCGCAGAGTCCCAGCTGTCCGGTCTCGCACAAGAACCCGCTGGCGGGGCTGCCTTCGTTGACGCTGCCGTCGCAGTCTTCGTCGCTTGAGCTGCACAGCTCGATGGTCGGGATGACCTCGCCCTCGCAGCGGCTCCACTCACCCGCGCGGCAGGTGCGTTGGCCGCCGGAGCACGTGCCCACGCCGAAGGTCGCCGGGTCGCCGGAGTAGCAGTCGTCAGTGAGCGGCTCGCCGTCGGTGTCCTCGTCAACTTCGCCGTCGCAGTCGTTGTCCACGCCGTCGCAGAGTTCGTCGCCTGGCTCTTCGAACGGGATGCACGACACGGTGTCGTCCGCGCACGAGGTGCGTCCGCGGCGGCAGGCGCCGGGCAGCTCGGTCTCGCAGTACACGCCGGACTCCGGAGCGCCCTCATCGGCGTCGCCGTCGCAGTCGTTGTCGAGGCCGTCGCACAGCTCGGGGAAGGGCAGTACTTGGTCTTCGCATCCGCTCACCACGCCGGAACGGCACACCTGGGCGCCGGCTTGGCACTGGCCTACGCCGAGCGTCTCGGGCGCGCCCTGGTAGCAGGTGAAGGCGAGCAAGCCGCCGTCGTCGTTCTCGTCGGCGCGCCCGTCGCAGTCGTTGTCCACGCTGTCGCAGATCTCCACCGACGGCGGACGCATGCCGTTGCACGAGAGCAGTCCGCCGTCGCACGTCGACTGGCCTTCGGAGCACACGCCCGGGAAGCCGGTGGTGCAGGGCTGACCCGCTTCGATTGAGTTGTCGTCGATCGCCCCGTCGCAGTCGTTGTCGAGGCCGTCGCAGAGCTCGTCCGCGCCGATGTAGACCGTCGCGTTCGTCTCGTCGCAGTCCGGGCCATTGCAGCCGGGGCCGACGCCGAAGTCGTCACCGTCTTGGTCCAGGCACAGATCCTCGGGCGCGCAGACGAACGCCGCGTCGCCACCGGAGTTCTGCAAGAAGATGCAGTCCCACTCTTCGAGCGAGCAGTCCTCGGCCTCAAAGCAGTACGTCGAGCAGAAGCCCTCATCGAGGCCCGCCTCGATGTACAAGCACAGGTTGCCGTCGCATTCGCCGTTCTCGACGCAAGGCTCACCGAGCGCCTTTCGCTCGCCGACATCGTCCAGCGATGTGTCGCCACCGTCGGAGTCGCCGTCGAGATCGTCGCCGCCGTCATCGCCTGCATCCTCGGCGTCGGAGTCGGTGCCGTCGGTGGTGCCGTCCGCGTCCGAAGTCACGTCCACCGATCCGGTGTCGTCGCCGTCCGTAGGGTCCCCACTACAGGCCCCGAACAACAGAGAAATGCATGTCAATGCAACGTAACGATTCATGGTTCTCCTCAGGGTTTGTCGCCGCACACTAACTTGTAGTTCGAGCCCGACGCAACCGCGCCGACACTAGAAATCCGGGCGCATGGGTAGCATGACGGGGGCGTGTGTCGGTGCTAGGAGCACGTCGCATGACATCGCATCCACTCCGTAGATTACTCGCGCACGCCAACCACCAACGCCGGCAAGTCTGGCTGGCTTCGGCGTGCTCCATCCTCAACAAGGTCTTCGACCTCGCGCCCCCCGTTTTGATCGGCGCGGCCGTCGACGTGGTCGTGCAAAAAGAGGACTCGTTCATCGCGTCGCTCGGTGTCCCGAACGTGATGGGGCAGCTGTGGATCCTCGCCGGACTGACGGTCCTCGTTTGGGCCCTGGAGTCCGTGTTTGAGTACGCGTTCTCGGTGCTGTGGCGGAACCTCGCGCAGACCGTCGAGCACGAGCTCCGCGTGGAGGCGTATCGCCACGTTCAGGACCTCGAGATGGGCTACTTCGAAGACCGCAGCACCGGCGGCTTGCTGGCGATCCTCAACGACGACGTGAACCAGCTGGAGCGGTTCCTCGATGTGGGCGCGAACCAGCTGCTGCAGGTGGCGACCACGGTGGTCGTGGTGGGCGCGGTGTTCTTCGCGTTCGCGTGGAAGCTCGCGCTGATGGCGTTCGTTCCGGTGCCGTTTGTGCTCTGGGGCTCTGTGCGCTTTCAGGCCCGCATCGCCCCGCGATATGCGGTGGTGCGGGAGCGGGTCTCCGAGCTCTCCGAGCGTCTCACCAACGCGCTGGGCGGGATGGCGACGATCAAGAGCTTCACCGCGGAGTCGCACGAAGCGGCGCGGATCGACGCGGCGAGCAACGCCTATCGGCAGGCCAACCGCGAGGCGATCCGACTGTCGTCCGCGTTCATCCCGTTCATTCGCATGGTCATCGTGATCGGCTTCACTGCGACGCTGGTGTACGGAGGCTGGCTGGCGGACCAGGGGCTGATGGCCGTCGGTGTGTACAGCGTGTTGGTGTTCCTGACCCAGCGCCTGCTGTGGCCGCTCACGCGCCTGGGCGAGACGCTCGACCTGTTCCAGCGCGCGATGGCGTCGACGACGCGGATTTTGGACCTCCTGGACACGCAGCCGACCATCGTGGACGGCCCCACCGCGCTGTCCGAGGTCGCAGGCGCCGTGGTGTTCGACGACGTGCACTTTACGTATCCGACGGCCGACCTGCCCACGCTCAAGGGCCTGAGTCTCCGCGTAGATGCTGGTGAGACGGTCGCGATCGTGGGCTCGACGGGCTCGGGAAAGAGCACGGTCGTGAAGCTGCTGTTGCGCTTCTACGACGTCGATTCGGGGCGCGTGACGCTCGATGGCCACGCCGTGGACACGCTGCGTCTGGCGGAGCTGCGCGGGGCGGTCGGCCTGGTAAGCCAAGACGTCTTCTTGTTCCACGGTAGCGTGCGCGAGAATATCGCGTACGGCGCACCGGAGGCCTCGTTGGAGCAGGTCGTCGAGGCGGCGCGCGTGGGCGAAGCGGACGCGTTCATCAGCGCGCTCCCGGAGCGGTACGACACCGTGGTGGGTGAGCGGGGCCAGAAGCTGTCGGGCGGCCAACGCCAGCGGGTCTCGATCGCGCGCGCGGTGCTCAAGAACCCGCCCGTCCTGGTGCTCGACGAGGCGACGTCAGCGGTGGACAACGAGACCGAAGCGGCGATTCAGCGGTCGATGACGCACATCTCCAAGGACCGGACCACGCTGGTGATCGCGCATCGGCTGTCGACTGTGCGCGACGCAGACCGCATCTACGTGATGGATGCCGGCAGCGTCGCGGAAGTGGGCACACACGACGAGTTGGTCGCGCGCGGGGGCATCTATGCGCGGTTGTGGTCGGTGCAGGCCGGCGAGCTTACGCCCGCGTAGCCTCCGAGACTCTACTCGCGGCTGGGCGGCGTGCTGAGTGCGCCGCAGGTGCCGGTCGTGGACAGCATGCTCGCGTGCACGCAGTGCATGTCGGGCGCCTCGGTAAAGAACGCGGCGGACACGTGGTACATACGGCACTGCACGGAGTCTCCGGTGGTGTCGTTGGGCAATCCATCTTGCGGGATTCCGGTGATGTTCCCGACGCCTTGGCATTGCTCGGTGCAGGCCTCGAAGTCGGCGTACTGCGCGTTCTCGCCGGTGCAGATTTGGTCCATGAGGAAGCAGTAGTTCTCGCAGAGCGATCCGCAGATGGAGTCGCCGGTGATGCCGGAGTGTCGGCAGTGGAACTGGCGTCCGGCGCCCTCGGCCTCGCTGGCGGCTCCGGCGTGATAGGTGCGGCAGGCGATGGAGTTTCCGGACAGGTCGCCGTCCTCGCCGGTCGGCCACGCGGCGCCGTTGTTACAGTAGTCCACGCACGCGCGTTGGCTGGAGTAGTCGTCTTCGAGGCTGCTGCACGTGTCTTCGAACGCGGAGCAGTACGTCTCGCAGCTCGGTCCGGTGCACGGGCTCGCAGCGCAGGTGGTGTTCGGGGTGAACACGCCGCCGACGGCGTTGCAGCCGATCACGGACTCGTTGGAGCAGATGTTGCCGGTGCAGCAGGCGCCGGGGCGCGCGGCGTCGTCTTGCTCAAACTCGGTGTCGAAGAAGGTCGTGCAGGCACCGAGCGCCAGCATCGCGAGGGCCCCGAACATGCCTAAGAGACGGCCCGACATATGTCCTGAACGCCTTCTGACGAGGGCAGATCCGGGCCGTGAAGCCGCTGTCGATGGGAGTGCGACAGAGCGATGGGACATTCCGTACATGGGGCTACCTGAGCGGGGGGCCGCCAGTATCGGGCCTTCCGTCATTGGCCGCAAGTCTCGGAAACCCGCAAACAAACCGCGTCTGTCGCCCTTGCATTTCCCGTTGCGCACGCTAAAGGAGGGGCGCGCGTGGGTTGGGATGCTCCGGCATCTCACATTTCCACGCCTCTCACCCCTAAAACAGCGAGGTGACGCTATGAAACGGACCGAGATCGAACGGCGTGAGCGTGAGCTCAAACGCGCCATCAAGAAAGCCGCCGCACTGGAGCGGGGCGAGGCGGAGAAGACGGTTGGTGACTTCATCAACGAGCTCTTCGAGTCCTTCATCTTCAACGACGAGAAGATTTTCAACACCAGCGAGGATATCGACGTGTTGGAAGTGCTCGAAGAGATCCAGGACGCGTATCCGGAGAAGGCCGAGGTCATCGTCAAGAAGGCGATTCGCAAGACCAAAGTGCAGGCCAAGGATGCAGCTTTTGAGGAACTGACCGCGCTACTCGCGTAGAAGGTCAAGAGGACGACGGCGTGCCGAAGGGCGCGCCTTCGTCGTTTTTGCGGCCAATGCTCGCGTGCCTCTAGGTGAGCGCGTACCGTAGTCGCTCAATTCTGGCGGACTCCGTTCAACCGCGCCGCGCGCGGTGGATCCCCTAGCACCGCACCGGCTCGCGTATGGACACCCCCACCGACGACACGCCACAGCGCGTCGCTGCGCTTGAGCGCACCGTCGCCGACCTGTCACGACGGATTCAAGAACTCGAGCAAGCCCGAGCGGCTGCCGCGCAGAACGTCGCACAGAACGTCGCACAGAACGCCGCGCCGCCCTACGCGCCTCAGGCGGGACAGCCCGCGGCCTATGCGCCGTACCCGCAGCCCGGGGCCTATCCCCCGCCGCAGCCGGCCGGATATGCGCCCGCGCAGCCGGCCGCGTACGCCCCCAACATTACACCTGGGTACGCCCCGAACCAGGCGCCGCTGACGGAGGCGGAGCCGAAGGAATCGGCCGACTGGGTAAGCCGTATCGGAATCGCGTTGCTCGTCGTCGGCTGCGGCTTCCTCTACCGTTACAGCGTCGAGCAGGGCTGGATTGGAAACGGACTGCGCGTGGCGTTCGGCTTTGCGCTCGCCTCCGGACTACTCGGGCTCGGCCTGTACCTGGGCAGCCGGCGCCCGCGCTACTCAGACATTCTGGTCGGTGGCGGCATCGCGACGTTCCACCTCACGTTCTTCACCGCGCACGCCTACTACGACATCATTGGCATGTGGCCGGCCTTGCTCGGGAGCGCGTTGTTCGACCTGGTCGCCATCGGCCTCGCGCTTCAGCGGGGGCGGTCTGCGCTCGCGCTGGTGGGCATCTTGGGCGCCTGCGCGTCGCCCATTTTGCTGCAGGTCCCGCCGACCGCGGCCGTGTTCATGAGCGTCTATCTCGCGTCCATCATGGGGCTGGTCGGCGCCCTCGCGATGCTGCGTCCGTGGGCGGGTGTGCTGGGCTTCGGCGCCGCGGCCTCGTGGTTCACGCTGATCGCGATGCTCGAATCCGCGCCCCGCTCCAATACCCTCACGCTGATCGCGCTTTGCGTGGCGTGGGGCGCCATGGGCGTGGTGCCACTCTTCCGTCGATTCATCGGCTCGGACCGCGACAAAATTGCCTACGCGGTCGCCGTGGTCTCGCCCATCGGGGTGTCGGCCGTGGGCGAGATCTTGCACCCCGACGGGCTGGGCTTCGCGCACGTTATCGTTGGCGCGCTCACGTTGTTCGCGTGCGCGATGGGCTTCTGGAAGAAAGAGGTCGGGTTGGCGTCGGCAGCGATGGCGGCGGCATCCATCGCCGCGATCGCTGCGGCGACGTACACCGGCGAGCCTTGGTCCACCGCGCTCGCGGCAGCCGCTGTAGCCACCGGGCTGCACTTTGTTAATGCACGCGGCCTCGACGTGCGCGGCGTCGCCTGGACAGCGCATGTGCTGGCCGCGCTGCTGGCGTTTGGCATCTTGGGCAACAACCAGACGGACGGAACGCTCTCGGGCCCAGACGGCGCGCTGAAATTCGCGGCGGTTGCGGCGACCCTCGCGTCCTTCCTGGTGTCGCTGGCGTGGGCGCGCCGCGACAACGAGCGGGCGGTGCTGATTCTGGGCGCGCAGGTGCTCGCGTACGCTTGGTGCTTTGTGGACGTCGGACACTGGGCCGGGCAGGGCGCCGTCGCGCTCTGTTGGGGCATCATCGCCGTCGCCGAGGTGGTGTGGGGTGCGGTCAAGAGCAACCGTCCGGTCCTGCAGCTCGGCTATGCCGGTCTGGCGGTCATGCTACTCAAGCTGCTGCTGCTCGATATGGCGACGGTCGCGGCCATCTGGCGAATCCTGCTGTTCATGGGATTCGGCGCCGTGTTCCTGATGCTCGGCTACTTTGTGCCCAAGCTCGGGAAGTCGCCGGACTCGGACGGCAGCGAGGCGTAGGGTTTCAGCGCTAGGAACACGTCATCGAGGGCGCGCTCGACGTCTCGAATCGCCTCGGCCGGTGGGAGAACACCCGCGGCGGCGGCCGATTCGACGCGCTGGCAGCATGCGGAAACCTTTGCGGCGCCCAAGTTTCCCGACGAGCCCTTGAGCGCGTGTGCGACGTGTTCGAGCGCGTGCAGGTCGGCTTGCGTGAAGCGCAGCGCCAAGTCGACGACACGTGTTTTGGCGTCCTTCATGTACCCGCGGACCAAGTCGCCCACGACGTCTCTCCCGGTGGCCGCGCCGAGGGCTCGCAGCGAGTCGATGCGGGCGGTGTCGAGCACAGGTGGAGTGATGTCGATGGTGTCTACGCCGCTGGGCGTGGTCGCGGTGCGCGGCGGGACGACCGGGCTGATGCGCGTTGCGGCGTTGGAGCCGACTGTGACCACGGCTCCGCTCGTGGGAGTGCCGCCGCCATACGTGGGTCGCAGGTCGTCGAACTCGTCGGCGCTGACCGGCGGCGGTGGCTCGAGCAGGGTGGAGCGGTAGGCTTCGCGGTCGGCGACGCGTAGGGCGTGAACGCGGCGGTTGGCGACGTCGGCGGCGGCGGTCTCGAGCGCGAGTCGCAGGTCCGCGACCTGGATGGGCTTGCCCACGTAGGAGTCCATGCCGGCCTTGAGGCATCGCTCGCGGTCGCCGGCCATGGTGTTCGCGGTGACCGCGATAATGAACGGGCGCTTGAGCGACGGGACCTCGCGGCAGATGGTCTGCGAGGCGACGAGGCCGTCCATGATGGGCATCTGCACGTCCATGAGGATGGCGTCGTAGTGCTGGCGCCGCACGGCCTCCACGGCTTCGTGTCCGTTGCCGACCACATCGGCTTTGTAGCCGAGCCGGTCGAGCATGTAGATCGCCAGCTTTTGGTTTACCGGGTTGTCCTCGGCGACCAGCACCTTGAGCGGCGACGTCTGGCCGACGGTGGGGTCGAAGACGAACGAGCCGGTGTGCGTGTGGCCAAAGTTTGCGCTCTGTCCAGACTCCGCGGGGTCGAGCGGCTCGCCACCGACGCGGAACCAGAACGTGCTGCCCACGCCGGGCGCGCTGTCGACGCCGATCTCGCCGCCCATCGATTCGGTGAGGCGCCGGCAGATGGCCAAGCCGAGCCCGGTACCGCCGTAGTCGCGCGTGGTGGACCCGTCGATCTGCCGGAAGGGCTGAAACAGGCGCTCCTGGAGCTCGGCGGGGATGCCGATTCCGGTGTCTGACACCTCGAACAACAGCGTGACGAGGTTGGGGTCGTGGCTCACGGACTCGACGGACAGCCGCACGGAGACCCGGCCAACAGACGTGAATTTGACGGCGTTGGCGACGAGGTTGACCAGGATCTGTCGCAGCCGCGAGATATCGCCCGTGATCAACTCTGGGACGTCGTCGGCGACGGAGCTCTCGATCTTCAGCCGTTTGGCGTCTGCGTCGCGTGCGACCAGCGCGATGGCCTCTTGTACGCATTGGCGCGGCCGCATGGGCAACGCCTCTGAATCGATGTGTCCGGCCTCGATCTTGGAGAAATCGAGGAGGTCGTTCAGGAGCGACAGCAGCGAGTCTCCGCTGTCGCGGAGGATGGACGCGAACTCCCGTTGCTCGGTGGAAAGCTCTGTGTCGAGCAGCAGCGTGGTCATGCCGAGGATGGCATTGAGCGGCGTGCGGATCTCGTGGCTGACCATGGCCAAGAACTGCGACTTGGCCTCCGCGGCGGCCTCCGCGGCGTTCTTGGACTCGTTCAGCGCCGCCGTGCGTCGCTCGACCAGTTCTTCGAGCCGGGCGAAGCCACGTGCGTTCTCTAGCGAGATTCCGAATTGCGCGGTGAGCAGCCCCAAGAACTCCGCCCGCTTCTTGGGGAACGCGCGCGGGAAGAGCGAGTTGCCGACGCACAACACACCGAGCATGCGGTCGTTGCGAACGATGGGGATGCCCAGCACGGAGATGAGCCCCGAGCGCTGCACGTAGGGGCCATCGGCCCACTGCGAGTCCTCGGTGACATCGTCGATGATGAGCGGCCCCGCCGCACGGGCGGTCGCCTGGATAATGGCCGAGGGGAAGCGGTCATCGAGCACGAGCGGCGGCCCGTAGACCCGCGTTCCGGTCTGCGGGTGGCGCTCCGCGTCGAGGCGCAGCACACCGTCTTTGTTGAGCGCGAGGAAGGCCTGATCCGCGCCGGCCGCCTCCATCACCACGTCGAGCAACCGGTCGATGATGCGCGGCAGCATCGTCTCGGACGAGATGGCCTGTGAGGCCTGCAGCAACGAGCTGAGGTCGAGGTCTTCTGAGATCGCGCTGTACGCTACTTCGGCTGCGTGCCGGCGGGTGATGGTCACGCGCGGGCGGCTGGTCGAGATCGCGGGGGCGCGCTCGATGTCGATGGACGACGCCCGCGCGGCCGCTTGCAGCGCCAGCGAGACCTGCTCCGCCGACTCGTATCGCGTGCTTGGGTCCTTGCGCAGCAGGCGCATGATCACCTGCACGACTTCGGTGGGGATCGAGCTGTTTTGCGGCGGAACCGGGGGCAGCTGCGCCATCTGCGCATGCACCAGCGCTGCCGTGTCGCCGCTGAACGGCGGGTGGCCGAACGCCAAGTGGTACGCGACCGCGCCAAAGGCATACAGGTCCGATCGCTGGTCGACTTGCCAACTCGTCCGTCCGGTCTGCTCGGGCGACATGTACGCCAGATGGCCAACGCCGAGATCTGGCTGCGCGTCGGCCATGGGGACGGCGTCTAGGAAGTTGGTCAGCCAGACGCGGCCCTCGGTGGGCTGGACCAGAATAGTCGACGGGTTGATGTTCCGATGCAGCAGCCCCGCGGCGTGCGTCGCCTGCAGCGCCCGGGCGATGTCGATCAGCACATCCATCAGCGTGGACGCGGGGATCGGCAGCTCGACCTCGGCAAACGAGCGCGCGCTGGTGAACGGATACACGAGGGCAAAGCCGCCGCCATCCAGCGCGATGAGCTCCGTCGGGATCCATACGAACGGCGACTGCAGCGACCGCGTATTGGCGAACTCGCGCTCCAGCGAAGCCGAACTCTCGGCACCGGAGCTTCCCGCGATGGGCACCTTGAGCAGCACCCGCTCGCCGTCTTCGTCGCGTACAGCACGGTACACACCCGAGCGTCGACCCATCGCGATGCGCTCTAGCGAGCTGAACCCAGGTAACTCCACCGTATCCTCATATCAGGTCCCAAAACTGTAACACGGTTTCGCCGCGGTTCGCTAGTTGAACTCCCGGCGGCAGTACGATCACGCGCATGTGCGGGCGGACGGAAGTGGGGGATGAATAGTCGCCGGTTCGGTCCGTCTGCACCCAGGTACCGACTTTGCACACTTCGGCTACCGACTCGCACACACCATCGACCATGACCGCGCAAACGCCCTCCAAATTTCGCCCCGCCTCGTTCTTCAGTGCCGCCCGCGTGTGGCTGTTCTTGCCCATGCTCGCGCTCGCGATGGGCTGCGTGTTCCTCGACGATGATCCGACCGAACGCGGCTACACGGAGTGCGGCTCGTTCTTGGGTGGCGAGACGTGCAGCCCGGGGCAGTACTGCGAGGACCCGTCGTGGTCGGAGTGTGCACTCGGGTGCCTGAGCGACGTGAACTGCGCGTCGAACCAATACTGCGCCAAGACCGGGAGCCAAGAGGCCGTGGGCGTGTGCCAGAATATTCGGACCACAGTCACGCCAGCGCTCTCCACGGACGCCGGCTTCTCGCGGCCGGATGCGTTCTACACACCGGACGCGGTGTCCCGCTGAAAAATTCAAATCGGGGCGCAAATTTCGTTGACAGCCGCTGCGCGAAGGGGCATATCCCGCAGCCCGAAACGGGGTCGTAGCTCAGTTGGGAGAGCGTCGCGTTCGCATCGCGAAGGTCAGGGGTTCAAGCCCCCTCGGCTCCACTAAAGACCGGAATCGGTCACGGCGAAAGCCACTCAGAGAAACCCGGCTCAAATCGAGCCGGGTTTCTCCGTTCGTGCTTCCTGAACGCACCGTGAACGCGCCACGAAACCGTGGGCGCGCGCAGCGCACAGCTTCTCGGCGCACAACTGGCGCACAGCATCTCGGCGTACAACTGGCGCAAACGGGCTGGAGCTCCGGGTGCGCGTCCCGTGTTGAGCTCGGCGTAGGCTAGGCCGACGTCGCCGCCTCGCCGTACAACGCCTGGCGCACGCTCTCCGTGAGCTCCGGGTGCAGCGCACGCATCTGCTTCACCATCTGCCCGATGTCGCGCCGAGAGGAGCGCGGGAACGTGTCGCAGACCGGGCAGCCGATCGGCGCCAGACCGGCGGCGGCGATCCAGTCGATGACCTGCTCCTCTTCGACGAAGATCATCGGCCGCACGGTGGACACGTTCGTCACGTCCGACGGGGTCACCGGCTTGAGCGGGTCCAGGCGACGTTGGTAGAACAGGTTCAGGAAAAACGTCTCGATCGCGTCGTCTAGGTGGTGCCCGATCGCGAGCCGGTTGAAGCCCTTCTCCTTGCACCAATCCAGCAGCACGCCGCGGCGCATGCGGGAGCACAGCGCGCACGGGATCTGGCCCTGCGAGAGTTGCGATTCGACGACTGGCCACGTCTGCCGGTCGATCACGATGAGCTCGACGTCCAACGCGGCCATCGACGCTTTGAGGCCGTCCATATCGAAGCCCGGCTGCCCCTGATCGAGGTGCACGGCGTGTACCTCGATGTCGAAGTCGTCCCGCAGGGCGAGCGCACGCATGACCTGCAGGAGCAGCAGCGAGTCTTTACCACCCGAGATGCCCACCGCGACACGATCGCCGGGCGAGAACATATTGAAATCGCGGATGGCGCGCTCGACGCGGCGCATGACCGACTTGGGTGGTTTCATGTGGTCATCTCGGTGAGTCGTAGGACGGTGTTCCAGTTCCGCGTGGTCGCGGCGCGTCCCAGCTGGCGCTCGAGCCAGTTGTTGGTGAGTTTGGTTTTGCCGAACCCGGACGGCGCGTGCACGAACACGTGATCGCCGGTTACGAGGCACTGGTCTGGGCTGTGTTGGTTGGGGTCAAACGCGGCGATCGAGGTGGCGTCTGGGCTGGCCTCGAGGAAGGCGACAGCGAGGCGTTTGATGTCTGCGCCGTCCGATAGCGGGTGGTTCGCTGCAATGGCGCGCATCTCGTCGCCGGTTCGCAGCATGACGCGGGTCTCTACGTCGCAGTCGGAGGCCAGGGCGGTCTCGATACGTGTTCCCAGCGCCTCGCGGGTGCCCGAGGCGGTGAACACGGCGTTCCCGCTTTGGATATAGGTCGTCACGTCGTCGAGCCCCGCCAGGGTGAGCATGTTACGCAAGTCCTGCATGGGAAGCTTGCGGTGGCCGCCTACGTTGAGGCCGCGGAATAGCGCTACCCATCGCGTGGTCATGATGCGGCTCCAGAGGAGAAGGGCTGCTCTGGTTGTATCGCGAGCGGCATGGACCGGCAACGCCGATTTGTAGCGGCGCCGGACCATCGCTCACGGCGGGGCGTGTCGCGTCGCTACAGCGCGGACGTATCTTCGAGTTCGCGCCGGTTGGTCTCAGGCAACAGCAAGAAGATGAGCGCGACCGCCAGAAGCGGCGCGAGCGCGGTCGGGCGAATGGCTGCGCCCCAGCCGACACGTTCGGCGAACCACCCGATGGCGATGGGGCTCAGCACGTAGCCGGTGCGTCCGATCACGTTGTTGGTCCACGCAAACGCGTCGCCGCGCAGGTGGGTGGGGAACAGCTCGGTCGTGAACGCGTTGAGCACCGGCAGCACCGCCGATACGCCGAAGATGGCCAGCGTGATCGACACCGTCAGGATGGTGCGCGCTTGCATGGTGTACGCGAGGAAAACGCCGAGCGAGGTGATCGAGAAGATGACCGCGGCGCCAGCGCGGCGGCCGATGACATCGAGCAACTTTCCGGACAAGAACACCAGCGGCATGGAGACGAGCGAGGCGAGCACGAGCGCACCGCCGACCTGTCCGTCTGTGAGTCCGGGCCCGCCCGCAGCGCTCGGCGTGACCGCGTACTCTTTCCAGAACGAGATCGCGTTTTGCGTGCAGATGTAGGTGACGAACCAGATGGCGCCCATCTGGATGACGCGTGCCCGGTAGGGCGACTTCCAGATGGCGAAGAACGAGGCCTGGGGCGCTTTGGATTCGGTGCGTTCGCGCTGGAGTGTGGCGAACCGGTCGGTCTCTTTGAGGTTGCGCCGCGCGAAGGCGAGGATGAGCAGCGGGAGCACGCCGAGCAGGTAGATGGAGCGCCAGCCCCACTCGGTGTTGAGGAGCATTGGCGTGACGCCGGCGCACAGCACGGCGCCCAGACTGGAGAACGCCGTCAGCACGCCGATGACCATCCCTCGGCGGTCGGCGGGGTACTCTTCGGCGGCGTAGACCATGCTGATGGCCCATTCGCCGATCAGGAAGAACCGCGCGAAGAACTGGAAGAAGCCGAAGCTCCACACGTCCCACGCGAGGCCGCTGAGCAGGGTGAAGAACGTGTATCCGCCGATGGTAAGCATCATCACGCGGCGGCGGCCCCATACGTCGGCGCGGCGGACCAGCAAGTAGGCCATCAGCGTGCCGAAGTTCACGACGGCGAACAGGACGCCGGCGTGGAATGCGGACAGCCCGAAGTCTGCGCGGAGGTTCGGGAGGATCTGCGTGAGCGCGAAAAAGTCGTAGCCTTCGAAGAACGTCGCGACGCTCAGGAAGGCGAACAAGCGCTTTTGGTACGCGGTCAGCGGTGCGGGCATGGGCACGTCGTGGTCGCGGGACGTTGAAAGATTGGCGATGTGCTCTCGACTTCGCAGCCTGCGAACACTAGTGCAAGCGCCTCGCTACTCTCTCGCACAGACCGATATGGACCGCCTCGTTCGCGCACTTGCCTTTGATGATTCCGTCCGCGTTGTCGCCGCCGTCACCACCGACGTGGTGCAGACGGCCATGGACATGCACGGCACCTCGCCGACCGCTTCGGCGGCGTTCGGCCGCCTGCTGACCGGGGCGATCCTGATGGGCGCCGGCAACAAGGGCAACGAGCGGCTGTCGTTGCAGCTGCAGGGCGATGGGCCGTTCGGCATGCTGCTCGCGCGCACCGCGGTACCCGGCGAAGTGTACGGTACCATCCGGAACCCCGGCGTCCCGATTCCGGGGCGCGAGGACGGCAAGCTCGACGTGGGCGCCGGCGTGGGAACCAACGGCACACTTATGGTGGTGCGGGACCTGGGCATGCGCGAGCCGTATGTGGGCAACACGCCGATCATCAGCGGTGAGATCGGCGATGAGCTGACCTACTACTTGGCCACGAGCGAGCAGATTCAATCGGCTGTGGGCGTGGGCGTGCTGGTGTCTCCCGATGCCAAGTGCACCGGCGCTGGTGGGTTCCTGATCCAGATCCTCGGCGACGTCGCTGAGGACCGGTTGGCCGAGGTGGAGGCCCGTTTGGTCGAGGTCCGCGAGCTGTCTCGCGACATCGAAGGTGGCCTCGACGCCGAGGCGTTGATCGCGCGGCTGACCGGTGGCGACCACCGCATTTTGGACTCGCGGCCGACCCGTTACGCCTGCCCGCTCGACCGCGCGTACTATCACGCCCGCCTGCAGGGCTTGGGCGAGGCGGCGTTGGAAGGCGCGTTTGGCGACGACCCCTCGATCGAGGTCATCTGCGAGATGAGCCGCAACGCGCACGTGTACACGCGCGCCGACTTCCCGGACCTGTTCGCCAGCTAGGCCGGACTGTTCGCCAGCTAGGTCAGCGGGCTACGCGAGCGCCGCGTAGTCGACGCCCGTGAGGTCCACGGACATGTCCCAGAGGCGTTTCATGTCCTTCGGGTTCCGCGCCTTGGCGGCGGAGCCGACCTTCTTGGGGAACCCGCGTGTTTCGAGCACCCCGGACGGGCCCACGTAGTCGCTGCCGTAGGCTTCGGGGTGCGTGGCGGCGAACAGGGTGGGGAGGGCGCCCATGGCTGCGGGCTGTGTCACCACGCGGTTTCCGAACCCGATGATGGCGGTGCTGACCTTGGCGCCGCGGGCCTCGGGGGCCGCTGTGATCAGGTGTGTGTTCGACATGCCGGGGTGCGCGGCGAGCGAGAACACCGGCAAGCCAGCTTGGCCCAGGCGCCGGTCGAGCTCGTACGTGAACAGGAGGTTGGCGAGCTTGCTCTGGCCGTACACGGGCCACATCGACCAGAGCCCGTTCTCCCACATCACGTCTTTCCATCGCATCCAGCCGAACCAGCGGTGGGCGATGCTCGCGACGTTTACAATCCGTGCGCGTTCGCCGCGCGAGTGCGCGGACGCGACGAGGTGGTCGAGCAGCAATCCGGTGAGCGCGAAGTGGCCCAAGTGGTTCACGCCGAGCTGCATCTCGAAGCCGTCGACGGTCTTGCCCTTGATGCCGATAAGGCCGGCGTTGTTGGCGAGGACGTCGACGCGCGGGAAGCGTTCGATGATCTCGGCGGCGGCGTCGCGCACGGAGCTCAGGTCCGCGAGGTCTAGCGCGACCAGGTCGAGCGTCGCGTTGGGCGACTCGGCCAGGATGGCGTCCCTCGCTTCGGCGGCTTTGGTCTGGTTACGACAAGCGAGCACCACGTGTGCGCCGTTGGCCGCGAGGGCTTTGGCGGCTTCGAAACCGATGCCGCTGTTCGCGCCAGTGACGATGTGCGTGCGTCCGGTTTGGTCTGGGATACTGTCGACGGTCCAGCGGCTGCTCATGCGAGGGTAGTCCTGTTAAAACGGATGCTTAGAGGGATTGCGCGGCAAAGGTGTCGCACTCGGAGGTTTGGCCGGTGCGCATGCCGGTGTTGAACCAGCGGACGCGTTGTTCCGAGGTGCCGTGTGTGAACGCCTCGGGGGTCACGGCGCGGCCGGCGTTGCGCTGCAGCGTGTCGTCTCCGATGGCTGCTGCGGCCGCGAGGCCCTCTTCAACGTCGCCGGCCTCGAGGATGTTCCGGGCGCGTTGCGCGTGGTGCGCCCACACGCCGGCGTAGCAGTCGGCCTGGAGCTCCAGGCGGACGGACATCACGTTCGCCTCTTCTTCGGATTGGGTCTGGCGCGCGCGGTGCACCCGGTCAGAGGTGCCGAGGATGTGCTGAATGTGGTGACCGACCTCGTGCGCGATGACGTACGCCTGGGCGAAATCGCCGGGGGCTCCGAAGCGCTCCGAGAGCTCGTTGTAGAACGAAAGGTCGATGTACACCTTCTCGTCGGCGGGGCAGTAGAACGGTCCCACGGCGGCCGATTGCTGGCCGCAGGCGGACTGCACGGCGTCGGTGAACAGCACGAGCGAGGGTGCACGGTAGGCGGTGCCTTGTTGCTGCTGGAGCAGCGCCGGCCACGTGTCCTCGGTGTCTCCGAGCACGAGCGCGACGAACTCGGCTTGGCGGTTCTCTTCGGCGGTGGGCACGTACTCCTCGCCCGCGGTTTCCGCGCCGCCGGCCGGTTGCTGCTCCATCACGGATTGCAGGATGGACATGGGGTCTTTGCCCATGAGCAGTCCGACGATCACGATGACGATAGCGCCGCCGCCGAGTTTGATTCCTGCACCGCCGCCGCCGCCTCGGGTGCCGCGTCGGTCGTCGATGTTGCTGCTCTTGCGTCCGCCTTCAAATCGCATGGGATATCTTCTTGTTTAGGGTGCCGAGAACCTAGAGCTCGCCGGTCGCGATCAGGTTCTTTTGGTACTTGGTCTGGACCAGGTCGATGATGACCAGGATCGCGATGATGAAGTAGAACGTGGCCTTGCTCATCTGCGTGACCGGGCTACCGAACAGCTCCAGGTGTGCCAAGTGGCCGCCTTCGCTGATCAGCATGATGCCGACGATGAACAGCACGAAGAGGCCGAGCACTTCGAACATGCGGTTGCGCTGAAGGAAGGTGGCCACGTGGTCGGCGAGCCAGATCATCAGGATGCCGCCGATGATGATGGCCACGGCCATGACCCAGAACACGTCCGTGAGCGCCATCGCGCTGAGGATGGAGTCGAACGAGAACACCAGGTTCATGATCATGATCATGGTGATCGCCTTGCCGACCGATTTTTGATCGCTCTCCGCCGCCTCGGCCTCGTGCGTCACGTCGATCGACAGCATGTGCCAGATCTCTTTGACGGCGGTGTAGAGGATGAACACGCCGCCCGCGAGCACGATCAGGCTGTGCAGGTTGAACGAGCCATGGATGATGCCTTCCAGGTGCGGGCTGAACACGGGCTCCTGCACCAAGTCGATCAGTTTCACCAACGTGAAGAGCAGGGCGATACGCAGGAAGATGGCGCCGCCGATGCCGATCTGGCGCACCATCTTTCGCTTCTCGGCCGGCGCCCGTTTGGACTCCAGCGACACGTAGAGCAAGTTGTCGAATCCGAGAACCGCTTGCAGCAGAACGAGGAAACCGAGCGTGATCAGGTTGTCGAGCATCGCGTTACGGACCGATCGAGAAGGGAGTGGGCGCATACAAGCAAAATTCCGGTCGGAGCGCACGCGGAGATTGGCGGGCGTCCGCGCCGGGGCCGGTCGAGAGACGCGCGTGGGGCCGCGCCCGGTGAGGGTCGCAACGCTGGACAGCGCCAGCGCTGTGGGTACGTTGCCAGCGCCTTAGATTCTGGAGTGACCATGCGCCGCGACCGTACTTTCTTGACCGAGATGCCCTTCGCCCAGCACGAGTACGGCAGCATTGTGCAGACGCACTATCCCGGCGCGCACGACGCGGGATATCGCTCGCGGGTCGATGCGCTCAACGCTGCGTCGGAGGCCTCGTGGCCCGGCCTCCCGATCTACGACTACAACGACGCCGAGCATAAGACGTGGGAGCTGGTCAGCGAGATCCTGATCATCCTGCAGAATCGATACTCGTGCCGCGCGTTCCTCGAGGGGCGCGACAAGCTGGCGCTCCCGCTGCACGAACTCCCGCAGCTCGACGATGTGTCGAAGCGCATGGAGGCGGCGACGGGCTTCATGTTGGCGCCGGTCGGCGGTCTGCTCGAGGCGGGCGAGTTTCTGTCGATGCTCGCCGACAAGGTGATGCGCTGCACGCCGTATGTCCGGCACCCGGATTTCCCGTTCTTCACGCCGGAGCCGGACATTTTGCACGAGCTCCGCGGCCACGCGCCTATGTTCATGCACGCGCCGTTTGTGGAGATGTCGATGTGCATCGGCAACGCGGCCAAGGCGGCCGTGGCGGCGGGCAACCAAGAGCTGCTCGACCTGATCGGCCTGTTCTACTGGTACACCGTCGAGTACGGCCTCATTCGCGAGGATGGGGAGATCAAGGTGTTCGGTGCAGGCAACAATGGCGGCATTCAGGACCTGCTGCGCTCCATCGACCCGAGCATCGAGAAGCGACCGTTTACGCTCGAAGCCATCCGCGAACTCAGCATCGACTACGACGCCCCCCAAGAGGTGTTCTTCGTGGCCGAGTCCTACGAGCAGATGCGTGCGCTCGCCCAAGAGCTTGAGGCTATGGCGTAGACGGCTCGGCGGGGCATTCGGGAATGCCGAGTCGTGGGTGTTGGTTGAGCGAAGGGGGCAGAAGTACACGAAATCTGAAGCAACTTTGCCTCGCGGCGCACCACGCCTTACATGTGGGTGCCCGTTCTTCCTCTCGGTCTCCCGAACATGAAGCAGCTCTCTCCGTCCGTTCGCAGCACATTCATCGACATCGGCTTGCTGATCATGCGCGTCTCGATCGGCGCGATGATGGCATTTGGCCACGGCGTCGGTAAGTTCAGCCGCTTCGCCGAGGATCCGATTCCGTTCCCGGACCCGATCGGGGTGGGCGTGTTCCTGAGCCTCGCGCTGGCCGTGTTCGCTGAGTTCTTCTGCAGTATTCTCCTGGCGTTGGGCGTGCTCACGCGCTTGGTCGCCATTCCGCTGCTGGTCACCATGCTGGTGGCGGTGTTCATGATTCACGCCGAGGACGGCTGGGAGAAACAGGAGCTCGCGGTGCTGTATGCGCTGCCTTACCTGGTGCTCATCTTCACCGGCCCGGGCCGCTTCTCGCTCGACGAGAAGTTCTTCAAGCGCGTTTGATCTATCTGTCGATGGATTTGGACTGGGCGCCGGACTGGGCTGTCGCCGAGTCGGCTCAGCTGGTGCTCAAGCACGGGATGGCGGTCACGCTGTTCGTGACCAACGACACGCCCGCGCTCAAGGAGCTGGCGTCGAGCGACCGCGTGGAGCTCGGCGTGCACCCGAATTACATGCCCGGCAGCTCGCACGGCGCGACCCCGGCGCAGGTGATGGACCATGTGACGGCGCTCGTCCCCGGCGCTCGCGGCGTGCGCTCGCACGGCCTGTGGCGCGGGACGTCGTTCGTGGTCGACTACGGCGCGCGTGGGCTGGACTACGAGGCGAGCGACCTGCTGTTCTTACACCCCGGAATCACGGGCGGACGCTACTGGAACGGCGTCGCTCAGCTTCCGATCTGGTGGGAGGACGACGTGCAGATGCTGTACGGGCGCGCGATGACGCTGGCGGATGTGCCGCTCGCCGACGCGCCACCGCTCGCGGTGCTGAACTTTCACCCGATCCTCATCGCCCTCAACAGCGCGAACTTGGATGGGTATCAGGCGCTCAAGGCCGAGCTCGGCGCGGCGGGGCGCACCCTCGCTGAGGCGACACGGGAAGAGATCGCGCGCTTTGAGAACACCGCTGAGTCGGGTGTCCGAGATGTGCTTGCGAGCGTTTGCGCATGGTGCGCCGACCGCGGCTTAGGAGACGGCACGCACACGTTGTCACACGCCGCATCGGAGCTTCCGTGAGCATACTTGAACAGCGTAAGGTCGTGCTCTTCACGAGCGTTGGAAACGAGGCGCTGCACGGGTTCGTGGAGGACCTTCGGGCGCGCGCGCCGTCGTGGGTTCTGGTCGGCGTGGACGTCCGCGAAGACGCCGCGGGGCGTTTTCGGTGCGACGTTCATGAGACCGTGCCGCGTCGGGATGCGCCGGACTTCTTGCCGCGCCTTCAGACGCTGATCGCTACGCACGGCGTCGATCTGGTGGTGCCGCTGTCGACGGAGGATCAGGATTGGTTCTGTCGGTCGGAGATTCACCGCGCGTTGGCACCCGCGGCGGTGCTCACGTCGAGCCCCGAAGCGGTGGCGATCGCGAACCGCAAGACGTCGTTGTTTGAGCACTTGGCGGAGCACCCGTCGTGGCTGCCCGCGCACGCGTTTGTACAGTCGGCCCAAGAGGCTCGGGCTGTGGTGCCCGAATTTGTGGCTGCGCATGGCGCGATGTTGCTCAAGAGCGACGCCAGCACGGGCGGGCGCGGGATGGTGTGCGTGGGGCGTCCGAGCGCGGACCCGGCGCCGGCCGTTGGGCGGTCGTTCTTGCCGCTCGATGTGTGGAGCGAGCTCTGCGACGCGAGCCCCGCGACGCAGGTGTCGATGCTGCCGTCGGTGTTTGGCTCCGGAGCGCGCTGGCCGCAGCTGGCGAATGCCTATCTGCCTGGCGAGGAGTTCTCGGTGGATGTGCTCTGCGACGCGGGCCGCGTGCTCGCGTCCGTGGTGCGCCGCCGTGACGCCGCGATCGGCGGGTTGGCGACCAGCGCGCAGGTGGTGGACGCACCGGACGTTGCCGCGCTGGCGAACGCGATCGTCGCGTCGGTCGGGCTGTCGCACGTGGTGAACGTGCAGTTCCGCCGCGATGCGTCCGGAGCGCCGAAGCTGATGGAGATCAACCCGCGTACGCCGGGGACGATTGGGCTGACGGTGGCGGCGGGCTTCAACTTACCGCTGGCTGCGTTCGCGCGGGCGATGGGCGGTGACGTGGCGCTTCCAAGCGCGCCGGAGTTCGGCGTTTCGTGCTGCCGCTACCAAGCGATGACGCTGCACCGTGAGTGATGGCACCGTGAGTGAGGGCACCGTGAGTGAGAGCACCGTGACGGATTCTAGCGCTGAGCGCGGGGGGCCCGCCGGCCATAGCGCCGCTTCCACCGTGGTGTTGTGGGACCTGGACGGCACGCTCTGCGACCTGCTGATCGACATCGCAGACGTGCGTGCGTGGAAGGCAAAGTTGGAGCAGCGATTCGGGACGGAGCGCGCCGGTGCGGGTGGCGTTTGGACCGGCGGATGGAGTCCGATGCTGCCTTCACTTGAGGCTGCGCTCTCCGCGGTCGGCGCGGACGCGGCCGAGCGGGCGCAGACCTACGACGACCTCGACCGCTGGGAGTTCGCGGCGCTGAACGGCGTGCGGCTTCACCCGGACGCCATCACGGTCGCGTCGCGGCTGGAGACGCTGGGCGTGCGGCAGGCGATCATCACCAACAACGGGCCTCTGGCAGCGGAGCGTGGGCTCGCGGAGGTCGCGGCCGGATGCGGAGATCAGCCCGTGCCGCGCTGGATTCGCGTGGCCACGCGCTGCGCCGCCTATCGCGCCAAACCGACGGCGGACATGCTGCTGCACGCGCTCGAACCGGCCACCGCACCATCGCTGGTGTTGGTGGTTGGAGACCAGCCGGGCGACGTCGCGGCCGCGGATGATCTGCGTGAGCGAACGGCGTTCGACGTGGTCAGCGTGCAGGCGTCGGCGGGTGTGCTTTCGGCGACTCCGTCCGATGTGGCGCGGCTTCAGGCGGCGGGGCTAGGCTGGGTGGTCGGCGTCTAGTCCGGCGCGCCGTCGGGTTGCTGAACGCGCGCCAGGTACTCTGGGCTCACGAACATCAGCGCGTACATGCCGTCCAGGACCTCTGGGCTGTACAGCACGTAGGGCAGTCGCCCGGACTTGATCTCCTGCAGCAGGGCCCACTCGGCGTAGTAGTTCGCGCGGGTGGTCTGTAGGTCGCGCCATTGCACGTCGGAGTCGCGCTCGAACACGATGATGTCCGGGCGTTGGGCGGCGACCCACGCGGTGTTGTGCTTCTCGTGGCCGATGTAATTTCGGCGGGTGAGCTCGGCTGGGATGAGCTCGCCGTCCTTGGCGACTTCCGGCTGCGTCAGGCCGACGATGTCGTAGACGTGGGCGTGGGAGAAGTAGCCGATCGCGCCGATGGTGGTCGTCGCGACGCTCGCGGTCGGGTGGTAGTGGCTCAAGAACTGGCCGATTCCGGTCCAGTAGCGGACGTCGGGGAAGCCGTGCATGGGGGCGAGCTGGTGGGCGTGGGTTTGCACGCCGACGAGCGCCGTGGCGGCAAAGGTCGCGGCGATCGTGGTGGCCAACGCGGCCGCGTTGAGCTTCTCGCGCAGGCGTGTGCCGAGGCTCCAGGCGCCGGACAGCAGGCCGTGCGCGGCGAGGACCGTGAGGCCGGGGACGAGCGGCATCGCGAGGCGTGAGAACGGGAAGAAGTCGCCGCCGGTGCGGAGGAAGTGCAGCATCCACACGAGCGCCACGAGCAGGAACCAGCCGCCGGTGCGCCGCAGCCGTTTGTCGAACAGCGCCAGGGGCGCGAGGGCGATCGCAGGGAACTGTTTGAGGATGGTACCGATGTATTCGACGCCCAGCTGCGCGTGCGCGCCGGTGCCGCCGGCCTTGGCGTAGAACGTGTTGGGCAGCACGTCGTGGAAGATGATCCAGCGGGCGGCTGCGATGACCACCGCGGCGGCGACGAGCGGGCCAATCCAGCGAACTTTGCGGGTCTCTGGGAGCACGAGCGTAGCGAAGGAGAACAGCGCGCACTCCGGTCGCGTGAGCACGGCGAGCACCAACAACGTGCGGAACCCGCGGCGGTCCCAGCAGGTCACCGAGGCCAGGAGCAGGGTGCCGAGCGCGGCGGCGAGGCCGGTCTCCAAACCGATGACGGCGTTGAGTTGTACGTAGTCGTCGATCGCGAGCGTCACGAACACGAGCAGGGCGCTGAGCGCGCCGAGTTGCCAGCCGCGGGAGCGGTTTCCGAGTTGGAACGCAGTCGTTGTCGCGACGGTGATGCACGCGCCGACGGCGAGCACGCCGAGCAGCTGCGCGAACGACTCAAGGTCGGCGCCGGCGAGGCCACCGGCGGAGAGCAAGAGCAGGAAGAGCGGCCCGGTGAATCCTTCGACCGGAGCGTCGCCGACGTTCCAGCGGAAGCCGTTCCCGTTCACCAGGTTTTCGGCGTAGCGCAGGTAAATGTAGGCGTCGTCGTAGAGCGAGTACGCGTGGTGCGCGACGAAATACGCGGTGGAGGCGAACGCCATGACGGCGATCGCGAGCAGCGCGTAAACGGTGACCCGCGGCGGAAGCTGGGGGACGCTGGAGGAGCTTTTCGCGGCGGGGGAGACGTCTGTCATGGGGCAGGTTTACGGCCCTCACGCGTCGCCGCGCAAGATTGGTGTGCGTGCGCCGGGTTTTGCGCGTGCGGTCGAGCGGGCGCGGCATTAGGGTCCGCGCGTGAGCGATTACTCAGAGAGATTTGGCGGCATTGGCCGGCTGTACGGAACGCGCGCGCTCGAAGCGCTGGCGGCGTCCCACGTGGCGGTTATCGGTGTGGGTGGCGTGGGTTCATGGGCGGTCGAAGCGCTGGCGCGGTCGGGCGTGGGCGCGCTGACGCTCATCGACCTCGACGACATCTGCGTGACGAACACCAACCGCCAACTGCCCGCAGTGACTGGGAATTTTGGTAAGATGAAGGTACACGCGCTCGCCGAGCGGGTGGCCCTCATCAGCCCCGACTGCCGGGTGAACGCGGTGGAGGACTTCTTCAGCGAAGCCACCTCCGAGGCGCTGCTGAGCGGTGGTTTTGACTGGGTGATCGACGCGATCGACGCCCGTCACGCCAAGCTCGTGCTGGTGCGGCACTGCGTGGCGGCCGGTCAGCCGTTGGTGGTCTCCGGCGGCGCTGGCGGTCGCCGTTCGACCGCTGCGGTCAACGTCGCCGACCTGAACCTGACCATGGGAGATCCGCTGCTCAAGCAGGTGCGCAAAGCGCTGCGTCGCGACCACGGGTTCGAGCCCGAGGGGCCGTGGGGCATTCCGACCGTCTATAGCCCGGAGCGCCAGTGGTTCCCGGCCGGCGACGGCTCTGTGAGCGCGCAGGCCGACGGGGAGAGCCTGCGAATGGATTGCGCCAGCGGCTTCGGCGCGGCGAGCTTCGTGACGGGTGCGTTCGGGTTCGCGGCAGCGTCGATCGTGGTCACGGACATCGCGACGCGGGCGACTCGCCCGGAGACTGAACCCGCCTAGGACGCAGAAAACGCTCATCGAGGCGGGCTGGACGAAATAGTGAGCCGCTGACGACGGTTGTTGCGGTGTCCTCCATCCCTGCTCGCATGCGAACGACCTCCAACGCTCCGAACTCTCGCCCGTCGCCGGCTTCTTTGCCCGCGGCGTTGACCTCGTCTGCGACGGCCATGTTCGCGCGGGCGGTGGCCTGCGTGCTCGCCGTCTTCATGCTCGGCGGGTCAGCGCTGGCGCACGCGGAGTCGGCCGCCGCTGAGCCCTCCGCGGACAGCGCGCCGTGGCGTGCGACGGGAGCCGAGGACCACGGCGACCCCCGCGTGGTGACGTCGCTGTACGTGAACGCGGGCACCGTCGCGCCGGGCCAGACGGTGCGCGTCGGCGTGCTGTTCGAGATGGACCCTGAGTGGCACGTATACTGGCGCAACCCCGGCCAAGCGGCGCTGTCCACCGAGGTGACGTTCGCGTCGCCAGGTGCTGAGTTCGGCGAGCTGCAGTGGCCAACGCCCGAGGTGTTTCAGCAGAACGACGGCTTCATCACCACCTATGGGTACGGCCATCACGTGGTGTTGTTCACCGACGCGGTCGTGTCCGAGGACGCCGCTGGTACGCTGAGCGTGACGGCCGTCGCGGACTATCTGACGTGCAAAGTGGAGTGCATTCCGGGGCGCAACGAGATGACGCGCGAGGTGCCCGTGGGCGCCTACGCCGCGCCGCCCGAAGCCACCGCGGCCATCTTCGCGGGCCTCGACGCCACGCTGCCGGTCGCTCCCTCGCAGGTGGGCTGGCGCGTAGACGCGCGCGTGGATCACGATGTGGTGCGCCCGGGCGACGCGTTCCGTGTGGCGTTCGCGGCGTCGCCGGCCGGGCGTTGTGACGCCGACGGTGAGGCTCCGTGTCTGCCGGTGGTCACCGACACGAACCCGATGCTCACGTTTGTGCCCGAGCGCGTGCCGCAGGTCACGTTCACGCCGAGCGCCGTGCGGGCGCATCCGAGCGCGCAGCAGGGCGCTGTGGTGGTGGTGGACGCTCGCGCCAACATCGACGCGGTGGGCGAAGACCAAGAGCTTCGCGGTGTGCTGTTCGTCACCCCGGTCGGCGCCGCCGAGCCGTGGGCTTTCAACGTGTCGGTACCGCTGCCGCGCGCGCCCGCAGACGCCGAGCGCGCCGAGGTGCCGCACCCGTACTTTGTGGCGTACGACACCGATGTACTCGCGGCCGACGATGTGGTGGATTCCTCTACATTCGGGCCGGGCATTCCGACCGTGAACACCGCGCCTGTGGCGCCGGCCATGCCGCTTTGGCGCCTGCTGGTACTGGCGCTGCTCGGTGGCATGATCCTCAACCTCATGCCGTGCGTGCTGCCGGTCTTGGGCTTTAAGGCGACGAGCTTTGTACGACTGGTGCACGAGGACGGCCGCTCGGTGATGGGCCACGCGCTGGCGTACGCGGCTGGCATCGTGTCGTCGATGTTGATTTTGGCCGGCGTGGTGGTCGCGCTGCGCGCCGGAGGCACGGCGGTGGGGTGGGGCTTCCAGCTTCAGCACCCGCCTTTCATCGCCGTACTCTGCGTGGTCATCGTGTTCTTCGCCGCGGCGCTGCTCGGCGCTTGGAACATCGGCTTTGACGCCACCAAACTGGACGACGTGCGCCGCGATGCCAGCGGCCGCTGGCGGTCGTTCCTCGAGGGCGGTCTCGCGGTTGTGCTGGCCACGCCGTGCTCAGCGCCGGTGCTGGGCTCCGCGGTCGGCTTCGCGCTCACGGCCAGCGCGTGGGTGATCTTCGTCACGTTCGCGATGATCGGCGTGGGGCTGGCTGCGCCCTTCGTGCTCGTCGTCTCGATTCCAGGCCTCGAGCGGTTCATCCCCCGCCCGGGGATGTGGATGGTGGTGGTGGAGCGCCTGTTGGGCGTCACGCTCTTGCTGGCCGCCGGGTGGCTCCTGTGGGTCTGCTGGCGATTGACCGGCACCAACGGCGCGGCCGCGCTCGCGCTTGTGATGGCGGGCGCGGGAATCGCGGCGTGGCTCACCGGCCGAGTGCAGGCGCGCGGCAAGAACGCTGTGCCGGTCGCGGTCGCGTGTATCGTCGCGTTCGGCGCCGCCGGGGCGACCCTGGTGCCGGCGGTCGCCGAAGCGCCGACACCCTCCGAACTCACCCACCACGGTGGGCTGCAGTGGCAGGCGTGGACCCCCGAGGCCGTGGAGGCAGCGGTCGCGGAGGGCCGCACCGTGTTCGTCGATTTCACCGCCGATTGGTGCATCACCTGCAAGGTGAACGAGCGCACGGTGCTCGCCGACGAGCGCGTCGCCGCGGCCTTCACGGAGAATGACGTCACGCTGTTCATCGGCGACTGGACCCGCCGCGACGAGGCCATCCGGCTGGAGCTCGCCCGGTACGGGAAGGCGGGTGTGCCGATGTATTTGGTCGTCCGCCCCGGCGCCCCGCCGGAGGTGCTGCCGGAGCTGCTCACCGCGTCCCGCGTGATCGAAGCCGTGGCGCAGCGGTGACGCCAAGTGACGCCGAAGGGGTGCCGAAGGCGGCCCGACGTGGCCTGCGCCGGCCTTGATTTTCCAACGCACAATTCCCACCCAGCGCTTAGCGCACATCCTCAACCCCACCTCGCTAGAACTATGATCTCAAAGCACATTACGTCTTTCTCGTTGCTCGCCGTTGCCGGTATCGCCGCCGCGGGTTGCTCGCTGTTCGGGGCCGCCGAAGTTCAAGCGCAGGACGCCCCCACGGCGGTGGTCGGCGAGGCCGCGCCGGACTTCACGCTGGTCGACGAAACGGGCGCCTCGCACACGCTCAGCAGCTACGCCGGTCAGACCGTTGTGCTCGAGTGGCTGAACCCGGAGTGCCCCTACGTTGTGCGCCACTACGCCGCCGATACCATGGAGAACCTGGCCGCGACGCTCGGCGATGACGTGGTCTGGCTCTCGGTGAACTCGTCGCACTTCAACACGGCCGAAGACTCGCAGGCGTTCAAAGCAGCGGAGGGGTTTGCGTACCCGACGCTGTTGGATACGGACGGCACGGTGGGGCACCTGTACGGCGCCCGCACGACGCCTCATATGTACGTGATCGACGGTGAAGGCGTGCTGGCGTACTCGGGCGCGATCGACGACAACCCGCGCGGCTCGCTGGACGCTCCGACGAACTACGTCGCGGCGGCGGTGGCGGCGCTGGCAGCCGGTGAGCGGCCTTCTCCGAGCTCGACGGAGCCGTACGGTTGCTCGGTCAAGTACGAGTAGGGCGAAATCGGATTCGCGCGCGTGTGCGTGCTTGACACTGGCATCGCATCTGGCTGGAGTGGCGCCCTAGTTTCGGAGCCACTCCGGCTTCCCCCTGTTTGGAGGACAAATCATGAAGTTTTCTCGCATCCGTGCGCCGTTCTTGTTGGCAGCCGCCGCGCTCATGTTCGTCGTGGGTGCCTGTGGCGGAGATGATCCGGAGCCGGATCCCGTCGCTGAACTTCGTTTCTTTCACGCAGCTGGAACGCTCGGTGAGATCGATATCGAAGTGGGCACCCGCATGATCAGCCTGGGCCGCGATGAGCTCTCGTCGACGATCCGGACCGATCCCGGCAGCGTGACGATCACGGTGTCCAACACGGGCGCCCAGGAGTCGCTGTTCACGCGCACCACGGTGCTCGACGAAGGCCAGCACGTCTTCGTGATCGCCGGCCGCCAGGACGACTCGACGCTGAGCGCGTTCGAGGTTGGGCTGAACCCGCCCGAGCTCGAAGAGGGGCAGGCGGCGTTCCAGGTCGTGAACGTGCGTACGAGCGACGCAGAGATCGACGTGTACTTTGAGGACGGCGGCGAGGCTTCGACGCTGGGCCGTGAAGGCGCGACCGAGTTCGCGACGGTTCTTCCGGCCGATGCGGAGATCCTCGTGTTCAACGAGGGCGCCAACGTGGCGGTCGATACTCCGATCCTCTACGTCACCGCGGAGCAGCTCGATCTGCGCGCCAGCGGCGTCTACACGGTGCTGGTGTCGGGCGACCGCCTGGCGCCGAAGTTCACGGTCACGCGCCTCGATTGATAAAATTGGCGCAAATTCGTGTTAGAATCGAGTTGACACGAGAAACGCGCATCGGTTAAAAAGCCGGTCCCTTGTTTGGCACAGCCGAGCGAGGGCGATAATCCTGCTTAGCTCAGTTGGTTAGAGCAGCGGACTGTTAATCCGCGTGTCGGTGGTTCGAGTCCACCAGCGGGAGCTAGAAGGCCCAGGCAATAAGCCTGGGCCTTTCTTCGTTCGTGCGGTGCGTTTTGCGCGTGGACAGCGGCG